>NZ_LWGF01000679.1:0-3225 GCF_001635355.1 Oleiphilus sp. HI0125 | reverse complement strand
ATACGCGATGATCGGTTTTGAAATGCGCGGCATCACCACCACGATCAAAGGTGGTTTGCGCGTTTTAACCAAAGATACAGATGACCATGGTGTGTTCTTAGCGCATGAAATATCGATGGCTACGGATATGCTCGAAGAGTTGGCCGAGAACTTCAATCGCTTACTTTCATCGGGCCAAGCAGAAGGTGGCGAGTTTATCGACATTAATGCACTCCTCGCGAATTTATCTACATCCCTTGCAAGTAAGGTACGACGTAATAAATGCAAAATGGAAAGCTATATCGATCCGCACATTCCGAGTGTTGTGTTCGGAAACCAGATCGGCGTGTTCTGGACCCTGCTGTTCCACTTTTCAAATGCGATTACACAAATGAGCGACAAACACGCACTGCTGCTCGTTCAATGCCAGTCAGCTGAAAGCATCGATAAAATCGTATTGTCATTCGAGCTTCTCTTCAGCAATGAACTCAGTGCGCCGCTCGACGAAGTCTTAAATGCAAAGTGGTTTGAAGCTCAGAGCCTAGGCTCACGCTCCGAGTCTCAGCAGCTATTGGGCAGTGATGCACAACTGAAAGTGCAGTGGTTAGATTGTTTAGACGAATCGTCGCCGACACTCACTCAAGCCGAAAAGTTAGTCGTCAGTATTGAAGCAACGCCAAAAGTTTATCCTGAAAACGAAGCAATCCTTGAAGGAAAGAAAGTACTGTTATGTGGCGACTCGCCTCTGCAATTGGATATTCTCAGCCGCACAATTTCAGAGTCGGGTTGTGGTTTGGAATGGGCAAGCTCACCGAACGATATTTTCAAAGCGAGTGCCAAGGCACAGGAGTTTGATGCCTTTATCGTGACAGATACGGTACCAGGCATTGAGTTGAAGTCATTCTGTAAAACACTTAAATCTCGCTTGGCAAAAGTAAAAGGCAGTACACGTCTGCTGCTTTCTGTGTCGGATCCTGACTTGGTCGAAGACACCTACCAGCATGTCGATCATATATTCTATCGCCCCTCAGACAATAAAAGCTTTATCACCAAATTGATTCAGCAGATCGATCAAGAAGAGAGTAAAACCGCTGTGACAGACGAGCGCATACTCGTTGTTGAGGATGATCAAATTCAGCAAATCATTTTGGTTCAGCTATTAGAAGAATTCGGCATTAGTTGCGATACGGCAAATTCAGGGGAAGAAGCGCTGAAATGTTTAAAAGAAGCAAAACCAGCGATCATTTTTATGGACTGCATTATGCCCGGTATGGGCGGCATTGAAGCAACACGAAAGATACGTGCAAACCCCGATCAATATGGTGAACTGACCGTCATTGGTGCTACAGCACTCACGAGCAACAAAGATAAAAAAGAATGTATGGATGCTGGTATGGACTACATTATTGGCAAGCCATATAAAAACGAAGAAATCTTCAAGGTAATCAAAAACTACATGGCGGTACAAAAAATAAGTTAGCGCGTCCCCACAAGGTCTGTCGCGCAGGGAGATAATCAACACGAATGTTGAAGTTCGTTATAACTAAACTGATTTTACTTAGCCAGCTGGGCTATGTTCAGCAAAGCTATGCGGATAGTCTCGCCTCTGTGGTCGAACAAGCGGTCAACAATAATCTTGAAATCGCGAGTGCGCAAGCAGGCCTTGAAGCGAGCGAATACGATAAGTCGATCAGCCTTACTGAGTTTTTCCCAAGCCTTAGTGCTAGTGCCAATACAACCTGGAATGAATCCAACACAGAACAAGATCCGGGACCGGATATCGAAAACGAGTATAACGAGCATGGTTATCAGATCACACTTAACCAACGGTTATTCGATCTTGGCCGCCTATTTCGCTACAGCCAAGCACGTCAAGAATACACAATTGAACAGCTCAAGTTTGAACAAACACGTCAGGAGATTATTTCTAGCGCCTTCAATAACTACCTTGAAATCCTTCAGCTTTACACCCGCAGACTCGCAACAGAACATGAGTTAGATTCATCTAACACACTCTTACAACAGGTCAGTAAAAATGTCGAAGCAGGAAACACCCCCCGCTCGTCGCTATACGAGGCACAAGCAAAAGTGGGCAGCGTGAGCACTTTGTTAGTAGATCTACAGAAACGTATCGATATTGCAATCGCAAAACTACAAAAAGATGCCGGTTATCGTGCAAGCCCAACCTATGATATTGATCCGTCTATTTTAATTAGCGAAATTGATCAAGCCACCCTTTCGATTTACCTGAATCAATTGCGAGACTCCAATTTCGATATTTTGATTGCGTATCAAACACTTCAAAAAAGTAAGAGTAGCTTGAGTGAGACAAGATCAAAATTTTCTCCAACGATCAGTGCGGGTATAAACTACTCATACACTGATACGAATAACGCATCCTCTACTGTTCTGCCTGCCACTGGAGATAGTGATAACACGAGTTATCGAGTGACGCTCAACTTGCCAATCCTTATCGGTGGCGAGCGTTTCTTTGAGGCAAAAAAAGCTAAGCACCTAGTTCAACAATCACAGCTCGATTTTGACAATACCTATCAACAAGCAGAGCTTGATCTCAAACAAGCCGTATTAGAAGTCAATGCAAATGTTAAATCTGCCATATTGCTTAAACAAAACGTACAAGCAAATAAAGAGTCTTTCAAAGGACAAAAACGTGCCTATGAACTAGGAGAACGAACTTTGAGCGATGTGCTATCTGCCGAAAAATTGCTTTTTGATAGCCTCAGAGCCTTCTTTGACACTCAATATAACTATCTTAAGAATGTGGTTGAAATTCAGTCTTTACTCGGAAATTTAAGTTTAAAAATGGTCGCTAACATTAGTGCTCGAATGCGTCAATATGACTGGAGACAACGTCCAGAACTTGATTCTTTAATCAGAAGTATTGAGCAAGGAGGTGATGTATGAGATTTAAGCGCTTTCCAAAGCTCGGTTTAGAAGGAAGCTTTTATCTCATTTGTTGCTCAATTATCAGTACCTTACTTAACCTCGTACTACCATTTTCTATACTTATCATTTTTGATCGTATTTTACCTAATAGTGCACAATCTTCACTTTGGCTATTGTTTATTATTATTTTGCTTGCAGTGATTCTCGATGGCATTATCAGTCAAATAGAGCAAGTATTTGTTTCCCTTCAAATAAAACGCTTTGAATCGCATATTACAAAAGGCATATTCCATGCGATCTCACATGCAAATTTATCTCGTTTCAGTCAGCTCTCGAGTG
>NZ_LWGF01000678.1:0-585 GCF_001635355.1 Oleiphilus sp. HI0125 | reverse complement strand
GTGGACTCCTCGCTATACCTACCTCTACAAAGACAATCTTCTTGGCATTGCGCATTATGGCGGTCTGTCTTATTTCAACAAAGATGGTGCAAATGCAGCTGGCGCGACGTTTCGTTATGGCAAAGGTAAAAAAGGCGAAAAGTATAATATTGCGTATACCAATGGCTCATTTCATTGGGGTGTAGACTTTGGGTTTTCTTGGCACGTCTTAAATGCTGAAAACAATGGGCGTCGAATGGAAGGGATCGAACAACTCGGCTTAGAACTGGGCATTCGCTATCGTATGGTGACGATTGTTGCGACGCATACAGAAGATTATTCTTGGGCTACGTTAGGCTTTTCGCTTAATGGCATGCCATTCTTCGAATACTGACTTTCAGTCTAAAACTTAGGTGTTTGCGAAAAATCGATCGCTTTACTTTGCATCAAGGTTTTGAGTGTAGAAGATTTAAATTCTCGTTGATACAACACGAATACCACGCTTGTTGCCGCAGCCATAAATGCAATCGGGCTAATGAACCAAGCAAGTACTGAAATTGAAAAGTAATACGTTCGTAGGCCCATATTAAAATTATGCGCTGCCAT
>NZ_LWGF01000677.1:0-5092 GCF_001635355.1 Oleiphilus sp. HI0125 | reverse complement strand
GCCAGTGGGTGCGACGTTATCAGCTGGCGTTGATAACGGTGACAATAGCTGGACCTTAAGTGTCGATCAGTTGGTCGGTCTAACGATTACGCCACCGCTGCATGATAGCGAAGACTTCAGCTTATCGGTGTTGGCGAGCGTGGCAGATGTCGATCCTGAGACAGGAGAGGTGAGTACGTCTGAGACCTTGTCGACGATGGATGTTGAGGTTAACGCGGTCGTGGATAGCTTGAGTATTGAGGGAGACATTACAAGGTTATTTGAAGACTATGCTATCCCTCTACAGATGTCTGTTCAGCTGGATGATCTTGACGGATCGGAGGCTATTAGTTCAGTGGCAATCAGCGATTTGCCCTCAGGCGCGCAGCTCTCTGCAGGTTATGATGACGGTTACGGTACATGGATATTGACCGCTGCTGAATGGCAAGGTCTAGAGATCATTCCGCCTGAGCACAGTAGTGATGATTTTGTGTTGAGCATCGAGTTTACGTTGACTGATACTGATCCGAACACGGGACTAACAAGTGAAGTACAGCAAACGTTGCTCCACACTGTCTATATAGATCCAGTAGCTGATACACCAACATTGACTGTTGAAGACGTTGAGGGCGATGAGGATTCGGCTATAGCGCTGCTAGTTAGCACTGATGTGATTGACGAAGATGGTTCAGAGAAAATAACCCATATCGAGTTGGCCGGCGTTCCTGCGGGTGCGCAATTGAATAAAGGCATTGATCGTGGTGAAGGCATTTGGGAGGTCTCGGGGTCTGATTTGATAGGCTTAACCATTACTCCTCCTCCACACAGTAGTGATGATTTTACATTAACCATTACCACATTTATTGATGACATTGATAGCGACACAGGCCTGATTTCTAAAGCTGAGACAAGTGACACGCTGACTGTTGTTGTTAACGAGGTTGCTGACACAGCGATAATTGTCGCTAACGATGTGAATGGAGTAGAGGATAGCGCAATTGCTCTTGACATTTCGGTGGCTGTGACTGCCGGTAGTGACGAAACAATTGCTGACATAATGTTATTGAATGTCCCTCTTGGAGCGCAACTATCCGCTGGCATTGATATGGGTAATGGCGAATGGATACTCACTGCCGATGATTTAGTAGGCTTAACATTCACTCCCGTAGAGCATGACAGTACAGACCATACTATAACAGTTGCTGTTACTACTGTTGATCAAGATGATGATGATCTATCGAGCAGCCAGTTAGTGACGCAAGCTAGCTTTATTATTAATGTTGAGGCTGAGGCGGATGCACCTAACGTCACAGCCGAGCATGCATTAGGATTGGTTGATACTCCCATTGAGCTTAACCTATCTGCGGATCTGATTGATCTTGATGGTAGTGAGTTGTTTAGTTCATTGACTTTGAGTGGATTGCCCAGTGGGGCAACGCTGTCCGCAGGAATAGATTTGGGTAACGGTAGCTATACACTTACAAAGTCTGATCTAGAGGGTTTAACTCTCACTTCTGCACCCGGTGATAGCGGCAATTTCAGCCTTACCTTAACGGTGAACAGCGAAGATACCGACGCAGAATCGATGTTGACAACATCCGCTAGTAGCGTTGTTGAATTCGATGTGAATGTCGTGCCGTTATTTAGCGCGTCCATTGACGAGGATAATATTCTTACGATTGACACAGCGGATATTGATACCGAGGTGATCTCAATTGACGAGATGGTATTGGATGATCCAAGCCAAGCGACTGTCAGTCCCCTTGGTGATGGCAGTTTTGAATTTGTGCCAACTTTGCATCTTGATGGTGAGATGGGATTCATTGTTACCATCACTGATAATAATGGTAATCAGCTCAGCGTACCAGGCGTCGTGAATGTTGCAGGTATTGCTGATCAACCGCTGGTAAATATCATTGACTATTTTAGTCTCGAGGTGCCTCCTGAGCCAGTAAGTGGTGGGCTCGATATGAGTAGTAGCGCTAATCCAATTAATATCGACTTGACGGATAATGATTTCCAGATTATCGCGGATGGGGTTGAGGGTGATTACTATGACTTAGATGAGGTCACTGGTAGTCCTGGTGATGATACCTATTCGTTTGGGCAACTTGAGGATGGGGATAGCTTTACCATCAATAGCGGCGGCGGAAACGACACACTTGATTTCTCTAACTACATATCTGAGCAAGTTACGATCGATCAAATTGCCGGAATAGCCTCGATAGATCTCGGTAACGGAGAGAGTGCTACCGTCTATTTTAACGATATCGACCTTTTTTCATTCTCTTCAGCAGTTTTTGACGGTAATCCACATTTCGTGTCAGTCCAGGCAAAAGAATGGGAGTTCGAGGGTAAGAGTTTCGCGATTAACTCAATTAGTGACGGTGCTGATCGAGCGACAGCTTTGATAGGCTTTGCCGGCACCTTGGCTGAGTCTTTTCAACTAGATACCACGGTCGCAACATATAACCTGCCGGGGCCGGAGTATAAAAATGGGGCCATAATCTTTGATTATGTCGATATTAATAATTATAAAGCCGCTTACATGCGTGTTGGTAAACAAGGTTGGGAGTTCAATCAGATTGAAAACGGTATTGAAAATAGCGATATCGTCGCTGACACCTTTGTTCCGGAAACAATTACTGTTGGTGAGCCAAATGCGATGACATTGGTCGTAGATGGCAGCGTCGCGTCCATTGTAGTAGATGGTGTTGTAAAAACAGCTTATGACTTCGGAGAATTACTGAACGATGGTTCGATTGGTATTCAAAATCACAATGCTGAGTCAGATTTTACTATCTCGATGGCACCGTCGAATTGGGCTCCGTCACTCTTGGACCAGCAGCAGTCTATGCGCATCGACCAAGGGAGTATAGATTCAGATAATGTCATTACTACAGCCACAGATGCGGAGGGTGACATTCTTATCGTTCAATCATTTACTCAGGGCAGTAGCGGAGCTGTTCTTGATAATGGTGACGGCACGTTCACATACACTCCAGTAGATGGTTTTCTCGGTCGAGACAGTTATCAAGTAACGATATCCGATGGGTTTAATGTATCAGTAGCCACGGTGGTCGTTGACGTACTTCCTGATGCAGCTTTGGTTGTTGAAAATTGCGCTAATTATGGTCTGAATGCAGAGGCTTCATTGGTTGATATCGATGGCTCAGAAACTCTGTCTGTAATGTTACTGGACCTGCCCATAGGATCGATAGTGACGGACGGAGCCCTCACTGCTGAGGTGATGGTAATTGACGGTATTTCTCAAGCACTACTTACAGGTTTTGATTTGGGCAATCTAGAAATATCCCACCCAGAGGGCTTTAATGGCAGTTACGATCTATTAGTTAATGCAGTTGCCAGCGAGAGCGACACTCAAGCTTCAGCATCGACAACACTATCAATAACGACTCTCTGCGACCATGGTGTGTCGGTCTCTGCCAGCAGTATCAGTGAGGTGGAAGATACATTAATGGCTCTTAATATTGTTGTTTATAAGGGGGCATCCGAAACAGCAGTGGTTCAGGATATTACTATTAGTGGTGTGCCTGAAGGTGTGCTGCTATCTTCCGGTGTAAATCAGGGTGGTGGCGTTTGGTCGTTAACAGAGGCTGAGCTAGTCGGATTGACCTTGACGCCAATTGAGCACCAAGATGATAACTTTACGCTTACAGTTGATGTCACTACTGACGATATCAATTATCCCTCATTGAGTGACAGTGTCGAGGTTGATATTCGCGCCCAAGCAGATCAACCACAGTTGACCGTCTATGATGCTCAAACGTCAATTAACCAGTCCGTCGAACTGAATATAACGCCCGCGTTAGTTGATATGGATGGATCTGAACAGATCGATCATATCGTTATTACAGGCTTGCCAGAGGGGGCAACACTATCTGCTGGTTCTGCACAGTTGGATGGAAGTGTTCACTTAACGGAAGCCGAATTGACTGGACTGACCCTGCAACCTGCCACGGATGACGATAATGATTTTGTACTCTCGGTGCAGATTCATATAACTGACACTGATAGTGACACAGGAGCACAGGACAGCGCTTATATAGAGGCTGATTTAGCAGTGAGTTTCAACGATACGTCTGTGATTGATGGTCTGCTTGGCGATCCCCTTAATAGCAGTGTTAGCACTGATGAAGACACGGCAGTAGCGTTAGAACTTGGTCCGATTACACCTGCTGACAGTGATGAGACGTTATCGTCTTTAACTATCAGCAATGTACCTTTATTGGCGAATTTGAGTGCAGGTATTAATAACGGTTTCGGTAATTGGTCGGTACCATTGTCTGATGTTGATGGGCTGATATTTACTCCCTCCCCGGACAGCAGCGCAGATGTAATTCTTGGTACTGCTTTGACAATTAGTGAAGGCACTACAACTGAGGTATTTACGGGAGAAGTTTCGGTTGAAATCAATGCAGTGGCGGATGATGTTTTGCTTGATACTGAAATTACTCGCTTATTTGAGGACTACACTATTCCGCTTCAAATGGATATTGGTTTGCTTGATACAGATGGATCAGAGACCTTTGCCCTAGTCAGCGTCAGCGATATTCCGGGTGGTGCTACCCTTACAGCGGATACTAATAGTTGGTCGGATGTGAATACTTTTATGATTACTCCCCCAATTCATAGTAGTAGTGATTTTACCCTCAGTGTTAGCGTTCATTCACAAGATACTGATCCTGACACCGGAGTTATTTCTTCAAAAGTAACGGATTCGACACTGACGGTGTACGTCGACCCAGAAGCAGATGTGCCGACGCTTACATTGCTTTCCGGAGAGATGAATGATGACAATGAGATTCCTTTACAGATCGATGTTGCTCTCGCCGATAATGACGGTTCAGAGCAGGTTAGCGAGGTAATTCTGTCTAATATTCCACAGAGTTCATCTTTGTCAGCAGGGCATGATTTAGGAGATGGTCGCTGGTCGCTTACTGTTGATCAACTCGTTGATCTAAGATTCATTCCTGATGGAATTTTAGCTGATCCGATATCAATCACCGTGACAGCTTATATTAAGGATACTGATCCAGATACCTATTTGATTTCTGAGCTGTCTCACTCAGGCGAATTGATTGTTTCGATG
>NZ_LWGF01000676.1:0-1165 GCF_001635355.1 Oleiphilus sp. HI0125 | reverse complement strand
TACTTCTTTTTCTTTTGGTTGGCTTTGTTCTTGAGCAGGTTTAAAAAAATGCGTATCAACCCCGCGATTAATCGTCACAATGTGATTGGCAAGTGCTGGATAGGTGCTTTGTATATGCCTTTCAACAAACTGAGAAACTGCGATTGTTCTGACTCCACGTAGCATTGCGGAGTTATAGAAACGCTTTGCAGCGGGTTGATGTCCATAGACTCCATGGAAAGTCGCAACGTAGGGTACGCCGCTCAGCTTAGACGCCAATAGGGTGCTCCACGCTGGGGCCCTAGAGCGAACATGTAACAAGTTTATGCCGTGTTCTTTGATTAATCGCACCATTGCGAAAGCATTGAGTATGATGCGGACAGGATTCTTGCTGTGAACGGGCAGAGTATGGTGTCTGACATTGAACAGATTCAGTTCCTTAGTCAGCTTTCCGCCGGATGAAATGACGCTCGACTTGATGTGATTTGAGGACAAATGTTCAGCCAGCTCTATCGTTCCGCGTTCTACACCTCCGCCGTGTAATGCCGGAAGAATTTGCGCAACATGCGGCGCGGCTTTTCTTTGTTCCACTTTTTTTAAAAGCCAGTGTACGGCGCGTTCAGCTTCGTTGATGATCGCGCTCTGTGCTTCTGAGCTTGGTGCGTGTGAACTTTGGTGTTTTGAGTTGTGAGAGGGTGCAGGCGCTTTGTCTTCAATATATCGAAAGATGAGATTTTCTTGCTCGAGTGTTTTTAGTTCGTTGAGAACCTTGTTACGTCTCAATATTCGTCGTTTGGATTTCAACTGAAGCACGCCCACAGGCTCTTGAGTATTGAGAGCCTCATACATCATATTTATGCTATCGGGGCTGACCCAAATCGATTTGGCGCTTGCCAGTATTGGTTCAATGTCAGCTGTTGCCTCAATGATTTTGATATGACTTAGCTGTTGTTGAATAGCCTGAGCAGTGCTAACAGGAGTGCGTCGAGAACAAGAGACTGACCATGGTAATGAGTCGTCTTGTGAGATAGTCGTAATCTGCTTGATGATTTTTTCTTCATCCCAAATGAAGTGTTTGGATTGTCCGCCTAATAAAATCAGACCTTCTGCTCTTGTGTCCGATGCAATTGCGGATTTCTTGATTAACGGCCCTTTTGTAGTGAGTACGCGCTCACTATTTTTAAGT
>NZ_LWGF01000675.1:0-1046 GCF_001635355.1 Oleiphilus sp. HI0125 | reverse complement strand
AATCGTAGTGGCGAGATCATGTCTCGTCTCACGACTGATACCAGTTTGCTGCAAAATATTATTGGCTCTTCTTTTTCGATGGCGCTGCGCAGCGCACTCACTTTTGTTGGCTCACTTATTCTGTTGCTCTATACCAACTTGAAGTTGAGCTTGTTGGTGTTGGTTGGTGTGCCACTTGTTTTGCTACCTATTCTGATGTTTGGCAGACGTGTTCGAAAATTGTCGCGTGCTAGCCAAGATTCGATTGCAGACGTTGGCTCTTATGCAGGTGAGATTGTACGCAACATAAAAACGGTGCAGGGTTTTACGCGTGAAAATTATGAGCGTGCGGCCTTTGATAAAGAAGTCGAACTCGCTTTTTCCGTCGCGCGAAAACGTATTCGTCAGCGAGCGCTTCTGATTGCGACAGTGATACTGCTGGTGTTTGTAGCGATAAGTTCTCTGATATGGGTTGGCGGCAGTGACATGCTGGCCGGTGCGATGACCGGTGGTGAATTGGCAGCTTTTATTTTTTATGCCTTGATGATGGCCGGTGCTGTGGCGACGATCTCCGAGGTATATGGTGAATTGCAACGCGCCGTTGGTGCGACAGAGCGCCTTTTGGAGTTGCTGTCTGTGGAGTCGCTTATTCCTTATCAGTCGGGTACTGATATGTTTCCGGCGAGTAATGCTTCAGTGATTCAATTTGATGGCGTTACTTTTTCATACCCCGCTAGACCTCAAGTAAAAGCTTTAGATCAAGTCAGCTTTAGTATTCGAGAAGGGGAGCGCGTGGCGCTAGTTGGGCCATCTGGTGCTGGTAAATCAACAATATTTGAGTTGCTGCAGCGCTTTTACGATATTAATGAAGGCTGCGTGTCAGTATTTGGGCAATCTGTTCACGATGTGTCTACTGAGGCGCTGCGTAAGCGACTAGGGATTGTTTCGCAGCAGCCTGTGATGTTCTCTTCCACGATTAAGCATAATATTGCGTATGGCAACGAGGATGCCTCTCAAAAAGATATAGAAGCCGCAGCCCTAGCTGCGCATGCGCATGAATTTATCGA
>NZ_LWGF01000674.1:0-835 GCF_001635355.1 Oleiphilus sp. HI0125 | reverse complement strand
GCAAGTCCCGGATAAGAGGTGACATCGTCAAATATTTTTAGCCACAAATTTGCAATATGGTCATCTGCAACGGTGTATTGAATGAGGTTGGCGTTGGCCATCTCTATGAGATCTTCGACTTCTAAATGTTCATCGGCATGAATAACGATGACAGGAGGAATTCCTTTCGCGACAAATGACTCATTAAGTTCGAGTAAATGTTGATTGAAGCTGCTGCTCTCCCGAACGAATACGGTTTTTCCAGAGAGGTCATCAATGCTTTTTAAAATGGGAGCGCTCTTATTGGCGACAATGACTTCTTTAACTTGTTTGATGGTAGGGATTGAAAAATCTGCGAATTGCTTGCGTTCAGGTGTAATAGTTAAGTTGGCAATGGCGAGTTCGGCTTGCCCTGACTCTAATTTTTCAAAGAGTTCATCACGCGTTACGGGGATTGCAATCACTGACAATGCGCGTCCTTTACGACGTTTCTTGTAACGCTTATTTAAGTACTGCTCAAAGGTATTGAGCATCTCGTAACTGAGACCGTGCTGGCGCGCTTTATCAAGAAAAAAATGTGTTTTGCTATAGGTAACGAGAACACGGATTGAGCCGCGCTCAATAATTTCAAACAGGTCATCGTGATGCACTGCGCTCAGTGCATCACGGAATTCGGCGTTCGCGACTGAATATAAATCTTCGGTTTCAGGCGTATCCTCTGAAGTAGCTTTTTCTTCGGCGTCAACGGGTGTCTGGACATCGCCTGCGCTTGTGACGCTAGAGTCCGCATAAGACAAAGGGGCAATCAGATGAAGGCTAATAAGAATAAGGAATATAAAGCTGTGTATGTACAAGA
>NZ_LWGF01000673.1:0-7567 GCF_001635355.1 Oleiphilus sp. HI0125 | reverse complement strand
TAGAAGCCGCGACAACATCGATAGACTGTTCTGGTAGACGTGCAACACGCTCTACATCATTTACCGTATCCCACCATTTTATTTCGAGTGCAGGTAGGATCGCTTGCGCTGGCGAAACGGCAACCAGCGCATGTCGTTCCTTGCGCTGACTTTGTGCTCCAGCTGAGTGTTCAATCGTGTCGAGCTCTGGTGTATCAGGATATACCTTGAGCGCATTAGACGATGGAGGCTCTAGTTCGGGTAGCGCAGAGCCAAGCAAACCTAATGCAGATAATGTTACCGTTCGCGTTACCGATCCGCCCACTTCAAGCGTTGAGATCTCAGGGTCGAACGATTGAGTGAGCGCCAGGCTTGATGCTGGAAGCCACGTTTTGCCTGAAAATTCAGCGGGAGGCGGTTTTACGTCGAACTCGACTGAGTTTGCTAACTCGCGAGCACGAGCTCTTCGACGAGTCCTAGAATCAACGACGGTTCCGGTGAATTCAGGGCCCGCAAGACTTAGTGCGCCACTTTTTTGCGGGAACAGCAAATAACGTCGTTCATATACTTCGTAGCGCTGGTTGTATGCCATTTTGTAAGTCTTGGTCGTTTCTCCAAATGGCTCGATAATAAAATCTGAATTTTGTGGTTCAGACATATCGCCACGAGCTTCGCCGAGCGTGTAGAGCTCGAGAGTATAAATAATTTGTTCTTGCAGGTAGGGGCTTGGTTTATCGATACTCGCTTTTAAAAATACAGATGGTGGCTGAGCATCACTATGCGGACGACTCCCTGCAATTACCTCAATGCTAACCGGCGCGCTCTTTGCGTCCTTAAAGCTAGCTTCTGGGATTGTTAAGCTTCCGGCGCTTTTTGGGCTTAGTGCATAACGCCAGGTAATAAGGCTCTCAGTTTTACCGTTAATCGATTGCATGTTATAGCTTTGGCGACGGTCTAATATCGTCCAGGCTTCTTCGAGATTAGGGAAGTCAGGTGCATCTATTTGCATACCCCCTAAACTCATCAAGCCACCAACAAAGCCCATTTCGGCTCGCGCTGTAACGGTGAGGTTTAAAATTTCGTTCTGATACAACTTATCTTTGTCGATACTGATATCGAGAGTTGTCTCATCTGCAGCATGCACATTGGGCATCATTACTAATAAGTATAAGAACGAGATGTTCATAAAGGAGTGAAAGAGCGCCTTTACCATAATGGCTCCTCAGGATTGTTTTGGTTATTTCTGTCGCGAGACTGTTGTTCAAATTTACGCCTTAACAAACCAGAAGGGTCGTCAGGTATTCTGCGCATCCATTGCTCATATGAGCGACGTTCTTCATCACTCAACTGATCACTGTAGGCAGCAAACTCACCACTATCATCACTGCCAGCTTGCTGTTGATCAAGCTCATCGAGCGCTTGTGATTGTTGTGCACTAAGTTTTTCGTTCGTCTCATCATTACTAGTCTGTTGCGAGGCGGCATTAGATTGTTCCTCGTTCTGATCTTTAATATCATCAGTGTTCTGAAGAGTTCCCGAATCATCGCCATTCTTCTCAGCGTTTTGTTGCCCGTCTTGATTTTGTTGCCCGTCTTGATTTTGTTGCCCGTCTTGATTTTGTTGCCCGTCTTGATTCTGCTGTCCGTCTTGGTTCTGTTGTTCTTGCTGTTGCTTAATCTGCTCAGCGATCGCTTTGTTTTCTGCCGCTTCGGTGAACTGAGGTTTAAGGTTCAACGCTTGCTCATAAGCACTAATCGCCTCATCAACATTGCCTTGGAGTAGGGCAGAATTTCCTAAATTATATTGACTTGTCGCGTCATCATAAGCCCTATAAATATCTGCAGCTTGTTGATACTTTTCTGCACGATAATACGCATCTGCTTTATGTAGCGGGCTTTCAAATTGTTCGGCGGCACCTTCGAAGTCGCCGCTCTCATAGAGTTCTTGCGCCTGCTGGTCATTGCTTTTCCATAATGTATCTGTACTAAATGCAGACGCTTCGTCAGGAAGTATAAAGATCAAAACAAGCAGCAGTGCACCTTGGCGATAAGCTAATAGAATGAGTGGCAGAGCAATCGCTAAAAAGATATATCCCATGTCTTGCCATTGATCGAATTCCCGTTCATTGAGCTCCGGATTAAGCTCCGTGCTCAGATCGTCGGCTCTGAGATTTAATAGATCACTACTATCCAGACTCAAGCGTTCTGCTTGGCCACGATGAGATGTAGCCAGCGATGTTAATTGAGCCATCTCTAGCTTCGGAATGACAACACTGCCTTTGTCTTTAAGATATCCGCGTCCATCCGGAAGCTTGATGGGGCCGCCTAATTCGGTTCCGACACCAATAATATCTAGCGAAAAAAGCTTAGAATTTAATGTTTCGGTTATGCGTTTCGAGTGATGCTCTGCGACGCCATCAGTAAATAAAAAAATTTTACCTTGGTTGAATCCAGCATCTTCCATTACAGAAACTGCCTGCGTAACAGCCAAGTCAGGTCGACTCCCAATAACAGGCATTATTAGAGGTGCTAGTGCTTTTAGATTGGCTTCAATCGTATTTGTGTCGTCAGTGAGCGGAGTGACGACAAAACTATCGCCCGAGAAGGCAATGAGTGCAGTTGATCCACCAGATCGCAGTTTCAACAAATCTATTATTTTTTGCTTTGCACGGACGAGACGCGAAGGCGCGGTATCCTCCGCCATCATAGACAGTGACAAGTCTAAAATTACAACAGCGTTATCACTCGGCTGGACTGAAGGTGTTTTCGTTTGCTTCCAGCTCGGGCCGGATAAGGCAAAAATCAAGAGAGCAAAAATAATGACGCCGATGGCTCGAGACGGTTGCTTAGTTTTTTTCCCGGCTTCAAGAGTTCCGCCCTGAATTGCCTCTAGCAGTGTTGAGTCGATATGTTTCGTCCAGGAATTGTCTTGCGTTGCGCCACGTTTTAGCAACCACCAAACAAAAGGTAAGGCTAGGTATAAATACAAAAAATCCGGTCGAAGAAAATGAGGAAGAATTAGATCAAGCATCTTGTTCCTCACGCATACTAGACTGGCGGCTTGCTCTTTGGAGTAAAACGACAAGCTTGTAAACACTAAAAATCAGTAGTGCGAGAGCAAGAAAATAATGTGAGATCGCTTGCTTCGGCTGAAAGATTCTTACATCTGATTCAATAGGTTCTAGCTGATCAATCAAGGTATAGATCTCTTTTAATTCCTCTACATTGCGTGCTCTGAAGTATTCGCCATTCGTTGTTGCAGCGACTTGCTTTAACAAGTCCTCATCGAGATCTGCCGAAGGGTTAACTCGGCGCGTTCCAAATAGACTCCGTTGCAGCATTTCATCTGCACCAATGCCGACAGTGTATATTTTAATGCCAAGACTACCTGCGAGCTCTGCGGCCTTTTCAGGAGGGATCTCTCCAGCAGTATTTGCACCATCAGTTAAAAGAATTAAAACGCGACTTTGCTCAGGACGATCTTTTAAACGTTTGACCGCTAGACCAATCGCGTCACCGATCGCAGTAGCTTGACCCGCCATTCCAAGAAACGCCTCTTGAAGCAGGGTGTTGATCGTCTTAGTGTCGAAGGATAAAGGAGACTGAATATAAGGCTCTGTGCCGAACAGAATCAGACCCAATCTGTCGCCTTGTCGTTTACTTGTAAACTCACCGACAACAGATTTAACGACATCTAAGCGCGTTGCACGATAACCGTCCAAAGGCATATCTTCTTCTTTCATGCTCGGAGAGATATCTATAGCAAGCATTAGGTCGCGACCTTCAAGCGGGAGCTCGACCGCGGGGCCTAGCAGTTGTGGACGACTTAGCGCTATAACGAGCAAAAGCCACAACAAAATTAAAATAGACTTTTTGCGTTTATGAAGTTTGCCGGTTTGCGACTGAGTAAAACCGTATTCCGAGTGCGCATTAACGTATGCGTGAATATATGGTGCATTTGAAACGCTGTCATTATCCGAATTCCTATCTTTCCGTATCTGCAACAGCAACGGTGCGAAAGCAAGCAGGAGAGCGTAGGGCCAGAGCAATTCGAGCTGAGAGATATAATCTAGCATCTTATCTTCCTAAGCCAGCGTTCAATGTCCTCTAATGCTTGTTCATCGATACGATTTGGCGATGCCCTGTAATTTCCATCACCAAGAGCATCTAACGCGGCTTGGTCGAGCAAAGGAATGTGCGAAGACAAGCAATTTTCCCATTCAGCGCCATGACGCGATTTAATACTAGAATCTTTCTCGACGTAACTAATTACTTGTTTCAACAAGATTTGAATATCTTGATTTAATTGAACTGTCTGAGACTCCTGCGATTTAAGAGTCTCGAACTTAGCTAGCGCAACACGCTTCCATTGGTTATTGCGATGACGCACATAAATGAATCTAACGGTCACAAAAATAAGTGTAATTAGTAGAGCGGCAAGCACCCACCAACCAATAGATGGCGGCCACCATGAAATAGCAGGCTGAGTAATAATGTCGTGAATAGGGAGCTCGTTCATCGCGATGATGCTCCTAACGAAACTTGCCGAGAAATTTCAGCAAGTTGACGCTCAAAGTCGAGATTCGTGTTCAACTCCCAAGCATTTACATTCCTATTACGCGACAGCTGTTCGACGCGATTAGTAATTGCTTGATCCCAATTAGATAAGACCTTACGAGCACCCTCGTCTTGTCCGCGAACGTAAAAGGTATGATCGCCATCTGACACCGGAAGTGCACCCCCTGTTGGCAAATTCTTTTCTAAGGGGTCTGTGCAGCGTAGCAATACAAGCTCATTATGCTTAGCCAAAGTATTTAGATGGCGCTCGCCGGTGGCATCAAGCTTGTGATAATCACTAATAACAAATATCAAGGTACCCGGCTTTATGACTTGGCAAGCTTCTTTGAGCGCTAGGGTGAATTGTTGATTTCGATTAAGTTGAGGCGCTGATGCCGAGGTCTCTGCACTTAGTTCGTTGTTTAACGCAACGACATGGTTGATGTACTGAAGAATAGACTTGCGGTTACGACCGGGTTTGATAGTGAGTAGTTGTTGATCGTTAAAAATTATTCCGCCTACGCGATCATTATGCGCATACGCACTCCAAGACAATAGTGCTGCACATCGCGCTGCGAGTACAGATTTTAAACAACCGCGGCTACCAAAAAACATAGAAGCGCTCTGATCACAGATAACCACAACAGGACGCTCTCGCTCTTCTTGGAATAGCTTTGTATGCGTAGATTGTTTGCGCGCAGTTACACGCCAATCGATGCTTCGCACATCGTCACCCGCTTGATAGGGACGTACTTCTGCGAACTCCATCCCGCGCCCCTTGAAGCGGGAGTGATGCGAGCCGGTTTGTTGCTGCTTAACAACACGCGCCCGAAAATAACTCAAACGACGCGCTGTCGAACTCAGTTTAACGAGCGATTCAACGCTGACATAAACACCTGCGTTGATCAATTTGTCGGATATTACGGGCACGATCGTGATGAAAGCTTATGCGACGGGGACGCACGACAACAAATGGTCGATAACGTCATTTACAGATACGCCTTCTGCCTCGGCATCAAAGCTAAGCAGAATTCTGTGGCGATAAACATCATGGATCACAGCACTCACATCTTGAGGTGAGACGAAGTCTTTTCCTTTAATCCATGCGTAGGCCCGTGCACAACGATCGAGTGAAATTGTGCCTCTGGGGCTCACACCAAATTCGACCCAACGTGCAAGCTCTTCGCTAAATCTTCTTGGCTCTCGCGTCGCCGTCGTAAGGGAAATAATATAATCTTCAACAGCTTCAGACATGTGAATACCCAAAACTTCTTGTCGTGCTTGTTGGATAACCGCTTTACTTAATGTGATTCCAGACTCAGCTTCACTGGCGGCTTTCTTGAGCTCATCTCGGACTAAACGCAAAATAAGCTTTTCTGCTTCCGCAGATGGATAATCGATCGTTACATGCAAGAGAAAACGGTCAAGCTGCGCTTCAGGGAGAGGGTAAGTGCCTTCTTGCTCAATTGGGTTTTGTGTTGCCATCACTAAAAATAAATCATCAAGCGGGTAAGTCTGTTTACCTACACTCACTTGATGCTCCGCCATTGCTTCAAGCAAAGCGGCTTGTACTTTAGCTGGGGCACGATTAATTTCATCTGCAAGTACGAGGTTGTGAAAAATCGGTCCGCGCTGAAATTCGAACGAGTTTGTTTCCATTCGATAGATCTCGGTGCCTGTAATATCAGAAGGCAACAAATCCGGTGTAAATTGAATACGCTGGAAGTCGCCTTCAATTTGATCTGACAAAGACTTAATTGCCTTTGTTTTTGCAAGCCCTGGCGCCCCCTCTACAAGCAAGTGGCCATCGGCTAGCAATGCGATCAGCAAACAGTCCACCAAATGTTCCTGTCCAATGATGGTTGACGACAGTTGCGTCTTTAGAGACGAAAATACTTGATTGGCTTGCATGTTGGATGAGTCTCAACTGATTGATTATTACAAGGTTGCTACGTTATTGCATGGCGCGTTAATACGCAATTTCAGCCCTATGAACTATTCTTAATCGACATTCTAAAACGTCTCATAAAATTGTGAATTAGCGGGATTGTCAACGACTTTCGAGGTTTTTGCTAAACATGAAATTGATAGAAACTCAGGAACAACAAGAAATACTTGAAATTCTTAGTAAGCACGCGGCATCAACAATGCCAAAACAAGAGCAGAAACCTCTTCTCGATTTTATCGAATATGTATTGGCATCAGCCTATACCCAGGAGTTTGTTGGTAAGTCCATCGTCGATGTATTTGGCTATTTTGTTAGCAAGTGGCGTCTAGTCAACTCGTCACTTAAGACTGATGCGATTGTTCAAATCGACAACCCTGGACTTGAGGTCAGCGGATGGCAAAGTCCGCACACCGTTATAAGCGTGCTCATGCGCAACATTCCGTTTATCGTTGACTCTATCAGAATGGCGCTTGCTGATAAGAATCTGCGAGTGCAAGGCATTCAACATACCATTTTGCATACAACACGTGATGATAAGGGCTCTTTAAAAGCGATTGATAACGCCTCATCAAGCCCTAAATGCAATGTTGAAGCGTTAATGGTTATTGAGGCTGATCGGGTTAACAGTCAAGAAGAATTAACTAGCTTAAAGGCGGAGCTTGAATCCGTTTTGAGTGAAGTTGCCGATGCCGTAGATGACTACGATGAAATGCTTGGGCGAGTCACTGCCATAACAGATAGCTGGAAAGAAAAAGGTCACTCCCGCGCTACGGAGAAAGAACTATCAGAAGCGACTGCCTTTTTATCCTGGCTATCTGATAACCGCTTTAGCTTTTTGGGGTATATCGAGTATGACCTCAAAAAAACTAAGACTAAATCACTACTGGTTCGAAACGATGATTCTGCATTAGGCATTCTTAAGCACGCGCATCGGACGCAAGAAAAGTTGGATTTGGCAGAAATACCAGAATCAGTTGCGGAGCATATTTTGCGACCCGACATACTCTTGTTTGCGAAGTCCTCCCGACGCGCCCGCGTTCATCGTCCTGCATACCCGGATTACATAGTAGTAAAGCGTTTTAAT
>NZ_LWGF01000672.1:0-2290 GCF_001635355.1 Oleiphilus sp. HI0125 | reverse complement strand
ATGATCCGGAAGAAATGGCAGAAGACATGACGCCATTGTTTCAAATGATCGTTGATCAAGTTCCAGCGCCAAAAGTTGACCCTGAGGGTTCTTTCCAAATGCAAATCTCTGCATTGGATTATGATTCATATGTAGGTGTTATTGGTATTGGACGCATCACGCGCGGAACGCTGTCGCCTAATCAGCAAGTTATTGTTAAGCAAGCAGATGGCAACGAGCGTAAAGGTAAGGTTCTTAACGTGAAGGGTTATCATGGTCTTGATCGTGTGGATACTGATTTGGCGAGTGCGGGCGATATTGTGTGTATTAATGGTATCGACGGATTAAGCATTTCAGATACTTTATGTGATCCAGCAAATGTTGAAGCATTGCCGGCGCTAAGTGTTGATGAGCCAACAGTAAGCATGACCTTCCAAGTAAACGATTCGCCGTTTGCTGGTCTCGAAGGCAAGTTCGTAACTTCACGAAATATCAAAGATCGTTTAGATCAAGAGCTTATCCATAATGTAGCATTGCGTGTTGAGCAGGGCGATACAGCTGATAAGTTTGTTGTGAGCGGTCGTGGTGAGCTTCACCTTTCAGTTTTGATCGAAACAATGCGTCGTGAAGGCTTTGAACTAGCAGTATCTCGTCCAGAAGTTATCGAGAAAGAAATCGATGGCGTGATGATGGAGCCCTACGAGAACGTAGTAATTGATGTTGAAGATCAGCATCAGGGTTCGATCATGGAAGAGCTTGGTTTGCGTAAGGCTGAGTTGACTAACATGGAGCCAGACGGCAAAGGTCGCGTAAAACTCGAGTTCTCAGTGCCGTCGCGCGGTTTGATTGGTTTCCGTGGTCAGTTCCTTACGCTTACATCAGGTAGCGGTATCATGACATCTGTATTTGATCGTTATGATGTAGTTAAAGCTGGTGAAGTTGTATCACGTCAAAATGGTGTATTGATTTCAATGGTGAAAGGCAAGACCTTGTCTTACTCTTTATTCAATCTTCAGGATCGTGGTCGTTTATTCTTGGGTCACGCTGTAGATGTATATGAAGGCCAGATTATCGGTATTCACTCTCGTTCTAACGATTTGGCAGTTAACCCTACAAAAGGTAAGCAGCTAACGAACGTACGTGCATCTGGCACAGATGAAGCGTTAACGCTGGTTCCACCTATTCGTCACACGCTAGAGCAAGCGCTTGAATTCATCGAAGATGATGAGCTAGTTGAGGTAACGCCTGAAAGCATTCGTTTGCGTAAAAAGCTATTGACTGAAAACGAACGTAAGCGCGCGAAGTAAGTTTTTCAGTAAAGTTTAGAAAGCCGAAGCATGTCTTCGGCTTTTTTTATATCTTGAGAAAGTAAACATATACTGGAGTCAGAGTACTTTTACTCTGACCTCTAATTGGTTTTGGAAAGTGAGGCGATGAAAGCACTTATTCAAAGAGTAAAAAATGCATCGGTTGAAGTGAATGGGCAAATTGTCGGAGCTATTGATGAGGGTATTCTTCTGCTGCTAGGCGTTGAGAAAGATGACGATCAGCTGGTTTCAGACCGTATGCTCAAAAAAATTCTCGCTTATAGAATCTTTGATGATGAGAACGGAAGAATGGGGAGAAGTCTTGCTGATATAAATGGCGGTTTGTTGGTTGTGTCACAGTTCACCTTAGTGGCTGATACTAAAAAAGGAACCAAGCCGAGCTTTTCTTCAGCGGCGCCGCCGGAGCATGGTGAGTTGATATATAACCACTTTGTGGCACAAGCGTACGAATCGCACCAAAATATTGCGACCGGTCAATTCGGCGCAGATATGCAGGTAAGCCTCTTAAACGACGGGCCTGTGACCTTTATGTTAGAGCTCTAATCTTGCATTTATTGCCTTATTTTCCCTGAAATATGACAAAAATAAGAATTTTTGCACTAAAAAATTGCGTAGTGTAACAAAGTGTACTAAACAGAATACAAGGGAATGCATTAAGTTATTGCTCTAACACGCTGTTTTGACTATAAAAATGAACATTTTGTAGGTTTTTGTGGGTGCCATTGGAAATCTGGCACGGTTCTAGCTAAATGCTTAAGCGTTAGGAAATGGAGTAACTTGCCATTAGTAAGCGGCAATACTCTTGTTTAGAAACGAGTGCTGACAAAGCGCATATTTTCTAAACAAGCTGTAACGTGCGAAATGTGAACTTTTTGGCTTAAGATACTTTTGGTCAAACCAACGAGCATACTTTTGGTGCACTCAGTGTTCGAAAGTATGGCAGTCGTGAAAGAAATTGCTCGGTCATTTCGGTTGTAATATTT
>NZ_LWGF01000671.1:0-1475 GCF_001635355.1 Oleiphilus sp. HI0125 | reverse complement strand
TGCCCTACAAATCCTTCACGCTGGACGTTATAGCTACCACCCATTCTCTCACTCGGCGTCGGCCAAAAAAGCGCCTATTAACCCATTCAAGCCGCGCGAAATGTCAGATCGACAAATCCGCTCGACCATCAAGGATTTCGCTAAAACAGCAAAACTCGCAAAACTTGCGAACTACAACGGCGTTGAAATCATGGGTAGCGAAGGCTATTTGATCAATCAGTTTATGGCGCCTCACGTCAACAAGCGCAAAGACAAATGGGGCGGCAGTATCGAAAACCGCATGCGCTTCCCAGTTGAGATCGTAAAAGAAGTACGCAAATCGGTAGGCGAAGAATTTATCGTGATCTTCCGTCTATCAATGATGGAACTGGTCGAAGGTGGTATGACCGCCAACGAAATCGTCGAAACAGCAAAAGCCCTAGAAGCCGCTGGCGTTACCATTATGAACACAGGTATTGGCTGGCACGAAGCACGTGTTCCAACCATCGTTACTTCTGTACCGCGTGCTGCCTTCCGTGAAGCGACAGCTCGTGTTAAAAAAGAGCTATCGATTCCAGTGTGCGCATCAAACCGTATCAATACACCAGATGTTGCAGAAGACATCATCTCTTCAGGTGATGCAGATCTTGTATCAATGGCACGCCCATTCTTGGCCGATCCGCACTTTGTGAACAAAGCGGCTGAAAATCGTGCAGACGAAATCAACATTTGTATTGCCTGTAACCAAGCTTGTCTTGACCATACATTCGAAATGAAACGTGCATCTTGCTTAGTAAACCCACAAGCATGTCACGAAACAGAATTGGTCTACATTCCAGTGACTAACAAAAAGAAAGTTGCCGTGATTGGAGCTGGCCCTGCAGGCTTATCAGCCTCTACCGTTGCTGCGGAGCGCGGCCATGACGTAACGCTATTTGATATGGCAAGCGAGATTGGCGGTCAGTTTAACTACGCGAAGCAAATTCCAGGTAAAGAAGAATTTTACGAGATGATCAAATACTACGGTCGTCGTGTAGAAGTATCAGGGGTAAATCTACAGCTCAACACCAAGGTTGATGCTGAGATGCTCGAGAAAGGCGGTTTTGATGAAGTGATTGTTGCCACCGGCATCAACCCTCGCAAGCCACCGATTGAGGGTATCGAACACAAGAAAGTATTGTCTTACCTTGATGTTTTAACCGGCACAGAAGTAGGTAAAAAAGTAGCGGTTATTGGCGCCGGTGGTATCGGTTTTGATGTTGCAGAATTTCTTGTGCACCCAGGTGCCAAAGCAGATAGCACACCACGCCCACAAAGCATCGCAGAATGGAGCGAAGAATGGGGTATCGACGTGAACAGCGACAACCCAGGTCAACTCGTTGGGAAGAAACCACACGCACCTGAGCGCGACGTTTACCTGCTTCAACGTAAAAAGAGTCAGTTGGGCGCAGGCTTGAACAAAACATCTGGTTGGGTTCACCGTGCTGTGTTGAAAA
>NZ_LWGF01000670.1:0-42599 GCF_001635355.1 Oleiphilus sp. HI0125 | reverse complement strand
TACAATAGAATTATCAGATGCTTCAATATTTCTAATTAACATCCAGTCCTCACGCGTCGGGATATATTGAATGATGAAATCTCCAGTCGAAACACTACCAAAAACTGTATTTTCAGCAGAACAAACTCGAGAGCTAGACCGCATAGCCATCCAAGAATATGGCATACCTGGCTTTGAGTTAATGCGTCGCGCCGCAAACTTTTCGTTAGAACAATTATTGGCAACTTGGCCAAATACAAAAATGGTCATTGCCCTGTGCGGAAAAGGAAATAATGCCGGCGACGCCTACCTCGTTGCAATGCTCGCTAAATTAAAAGGCCTCGAAGCACAATGTATACACCTCGTTGCCCCAAACACCCTAAGCGGCGATGCAAAGTCAGCCTACGAACAATGCCATGAAACAGAGGTTCATATTGCTGCATACAATTACGACACCTTTCGTATATTGCTCGAGAAACAAACTTCTAATTGCATCATCGTAGATGGATTATTTGGAACAGGATTAAACAGAGATCTTGACGCAAACTATGCTGACGCCATCGAGCTTTCCAATACCGTTCGAAGAGAGAAAAGCAATATCCATACTATCTCGCTAGACATTCCATCAGGTTTAAGTGCAAATACAGGACGCATTTTTAATGCGTGCATTGAAGCTGATCTTACAACGACCTTCATTGCAAACAAGATAGGATTAATGACGGGCGTTGGTCGTCATTATTCTGGTCAGATCGCATTTCATGATCTCAATCTTATAGAAGGCATTTTTAGTGAAGTTCCCAGCAGTTTGCATCTACCGAAGATTACTGAATTACTTGAGGTACTCCCCGCTCGAGAACAACATACGCACAAGGGTAAACAAGGAAGGGCCTTGCTTGTCGGAGGTAACAAAGGATTTGGCGGCGCAATATTAATCGCATCTCAAGCGTGCGCTAGAGTGGGCGCCGGCTTAACATCTGTCATTACGCATGAAGACTATCTAAACAGTGTTATCCTTCACCAACCAGAAGTAATGGCTCATACATATAACCCGATCGAAAGTAACACGCTTTTTGAGATGGCTGATGTCATTGCAATCGGCCCCGGCTTGGGTAAAGACGAATGGGCCGAGAGACTTCTGAAACGGACTCTCAACGAAAACTGTTTTAAAGTGTTAGATGCTGATGCTCTCAACATCCTCGCAGAAAACCCAATTTTAATTGAAAGTCTCGATACGAATACGCTTATAACCCCTCACCCTGGTGAAGCTGCGCGATTACTTGACTGCAGCACAACAGATATCGAAGAAGACCGAATAAAAGCGATTAAGGCTCTAAGAACAAAACTGAATTGTCACGTAACCTTGAAAGGTTCAGGAACTCTGATCACTCATCCTAATACCGATTTAATTACGGTATGCCGCTACGGCAACCCCGGCATGGCAGCAGGCGGAATGGGCGATGCGTTAACAGGAATCGCTGCAGCATTAATCGCTCAGACTTACCAAAACCAAAGCAGCATCAATGACGTTATAGAATTAGCGGTATGCCTTCACAGCCATGCAGCAGATGAAGAGGCCGCCGCACACGGAGAACGAGGTTTGCTTGCTAGTGATCTTGCAGATCGAGCAAGACATATTCTGAATCGAAAATAAATTTACGCTCGTTTCTCAAACCGACTAAAAAGTTTAGAAATGATTTACACATTGCTTCTATCCAGCATTATCGAAAACCTAAATTACCCATAAAAATCAATATATTAAAAATATAGGCGTCTAGTTTGCTTACTTTTTAACACAAATCAATATTGATTTATCTCAATCTTAAGGATTAACACATGAAACTATTAAAGGGACTTTTAGCTATTAGTTTGCTGTCACTAGCTGCTCATGCAAATGCCGGCGCAATTTATGCAACGGATATTGATTGGCAAAACAATGGCACGATCGGTGGCACTAATGACCGAGACAACCCTGCAAATGCACTAGGTTCACCTGATGGTGAGTTTACTGCGATTGGTCTTGGTGGCTTTGCAGTATTTGAGTTTGGCGAAACCTTTATTGGCTCATCATCTATTTGGGAAGTTACCTTTGGCTGCGGTAACGACTGCGGTCATTACCCTGAAAAAGCGCAAGTATGGGTAGGCAACAATTACAATTTCGGTAGCCATGACTTTAGTGATCTTAGTGATTTCACGCATCTTGGCGACATCACAAATACCGAAGCGAATGGCGGAGGTTCCGTACTATTTGATGGCACGTGGACGTACCTTGCTTTAGTAGACATCAGCGCAACTATTAGCTCAAAAAGCACAGATGGTTTTGATGTCGATGCAATCTCAGTTCAGAAAGTTCCTGAACCACAAACCTTCGTACTACTTGGCCTAGGTTTAATCGCATTACGAGCAGCACGTAAAGCTAAGTAATACTGCAGTAGACATAAAAAAGCCCAGTTTCAACTGGGCTTTTTTGTTTACGCAGATTCTTCTGACAATTTCTTACGCACATCCATTAGTACTTTTCCGAACGTGTTTTCAGCACGTCGATCTCGGCCACATCCCCAGTAATAATCATACTGACTTGCTTCCATAATTTTCGCAGATCCAGTATCGAGTATAGCAGAAGCAATCTCGGGATATGATTTGAACTTGGTATACACAGCTCTCGTCATCATCACACGCTTAACCTTTGACCAGTCTTTTCTGATCTTTCTAAATCGCGTACGTCCCAACTTTCTCGCTTGTTTAGGCGAGCTAGCTAGGCGAATTTTTTCAGCATATTCAGGGTTTGTTTCGCTAAATTTCATCGCTTGATAATAGTGCTCAACCGTTGGCCAAGATTTACCTTCTAAGTCAAAAGAATGAGGAGAAAACACTCCAAATTGTTCTTTGTCATCAGCGCGATGAATAAAAATAGTGTCTTCGTCTAAATCAGGAAACAGCACGGAATACTCACATTTATTGTTTGAGTGAACGACGCTCTTAAAGCGCTATGCGTACTTTGCAAGTACATCACGCACTTTAGGCAAATAACTTTGTCCGAACAAGACCAAGTGATTCAATAATGGATATAAATTATAAAGGTCCAAGCGACCTTCCCAGCCTTGCTCCATCGGACGAACACTTTGATACGCATCGTAAAAACGTTGATCAAAGGCGCCAAACAAGCGCGTCATCGCAATATCAGTTTCAGCCCATCCGTAATACACCGCTGGATCGATAAATACAGGCAACCCAAGCTGATTCGAATGAACGTTCCCTGACCAAAGATCTCCGTGTAATAGCGAAGCTAATTGATAAGGCACAATATTATCTAGCCGTAAGCATAATGCCTCAATCGCTTGAAGATCTCCTACGGCCAGAAAATTCAAATCAAATGCTTTCTCTGCAAGCACCATTAATCGCTGCTCAGCAAAAAAATTGAATGGGTCTTTCGTGAGTTTGTTCGACTGAACAGTTCGACCACAATAGTTATCGTTGACGAAACCATATTCATCACGAGTCAATGAATGGATCGCAGCCAACTGAACACCAAGCTGCTCCCAAAAGTCCTTTGCCAATTGATTTGGTCGAATGTATTCCAAAACCAAGTAGCTCTGTCCATAAGCGTATACATCTGGCGTACAAACATTAGAGACACTAGATAAATATGAGAGGCCTTCAGCCTCACATTGAAAAAAGCTTGGTGGAGCCGATGCCATATATTTAATAAACACCGGCGGTTCACTGCGATGTGAAAAAACTATATTTGCACAGGTATCGCCACCAAGCACTGTTTGCTCATCTTGCCAGTCGTAGCCTTCGTTAAAAAGCCACTCCTGTAATTCCAAGGGCAACATCGATACCTCAAATATTAATCTTCGATTTTAAGAACCAAGAATGAAGGATTTCCACCTCGAATAACTAGAACCGGAATAGCTTTGTCTTCCGGCAAATCATCAACCAAGTCTTCATAACTATCTAAGTCTTCGAAGCTCTCATTATTCAATTTGGCGATGATGTCACCTTGACGAATACCCGCTTTACTCGCAGCACCTTTTTCGACGCTAACGACTTCAACTCCCGTCATTCCAATTTCATTAACAATCGCGTCATCAAGCTCCTGCACCATCAATCCGAGGCGATCTGCTTTGGGAGCTGTTGCTTTTGCAGGCTTCGCAGTTTTGTCAGCACTGTTTGGCAACTCACCTATTTCAACATCAACGGTTTGTTTTTTGCCATCTCGAATGAGTGTAAGGCTCGCGGTTTCACCAACTTTGGTTCGTCCAACAAAGTGAGGTAACTGAGACGATAAACCTACTTTTTCATCTTCATACTTAACGATGATATCGCCAACCTTTATCCCAGCTTTCTGGGCTGGAGAGCCAGGCACAACCTGTGCAACTAGGGCGCCATGCGGCTTATCCAAACCAAACGACTCCGCTAACTCTTTATTTACCTCTTGAATTAAAACACCCAACCAACCGCGCGAGACATAACCTTGACCACGTAGCTGATCAACGACCTCCATAGCAACGTCCATTGGTATAGCGAAAGACATACCCATGAAACCACCAGAACGCGTATAGATCTGAGAGTTAATACCTACAACTTCCCCATCCATATTGAACAAAGGGCCACCTGAGTTACCCGGATTAATCGCGACATCAGTTTGAATAAATGGAACATAATTCTCGTTGGGTAAGCTTCGGCCCTTAGCGCTCACGATGCCAGCAGTTACCGTGTAATCAAAGCCAAAAGGAGATCCGATGGCGAATACCCACTCGCCTACTTTTAGGTCTTTTGATTTACCCAACTTGGCAGTAGGCAAATCATCAGCATCTACTTTTAGAACCGCTAAATCGGAGCGTTTATCAGAACCAACAAGCTCAGCTGCTAATTCACTTCTGTCATTAAAACGCACATAAATTTCATCAGCACCTTCGACAACATGATTATTCGTCAGAATATAACCATCTTCCGTCACCACAAATCCTGAGCCAGTAGAAGAGCGCTCACGTTCCTGATCTCTCTCTTGATAAGGAGATTGCCCTCCAAAGAAATGGCGAAGAAAGTCCGGTATTTGCTCCATGTCACCTTGAAAGCCCTGCCCGTTATCAGCTCTCGTTTTACTGACGGTGCTGATATTAACGACGACAGGCGCATGCTCTTCAACAAGATCCGTAAAATCTGGAAGACTTCTAGCGTGCGCGTTTAAAACAAAAAAAGACGTTAGAAAAAAAGTAAGAATGTGCACTGTTTGCACGAGGGAATGACGCATAACGACTCCTAACATTAAAGGAACAAAAGGTCTCTTACATTCATATTTAGTGTTGTGTGAATGAGATTCAAATTAACCTTAGGTAAGGCACTATTTTTATAAGAAGGGCCACAACTCAGTTGTGCCCAAAGTATCACTTTGAGGGAAAGCAAGCGCCACCTTCGGCACTAGATAACTGAATCGTGTTCAGCACTGGTACGAAACGGGAGTCATTCTGCATCGACTGACTTTTAACGCGTGCGAAATAAAAGCCCGACAGCAATCCGATTACCCCAGCGAAAATCGAAAAGAGTTCATTCTCTGTTGTTGCGAAAGCTAGTCCTGCAGATGCAAGCATTATGATGAGAGGCACCAAAAACATTAAGACCGATGCGTACAGCAAGCCTTCATCTGGTAAATCTATCGTCACAGTCTGGCCTACCTGTGCATCTAAGGAGTTATCAACCCAAAACTCCATGCTCTTCTCAGAGCCGAGCTTTGAGATCAAGCCTTGACCACAAGAGTTTTCTAACTGACAACTTTGACAAGAACTTCTTCTTTGAGTCTGAATAAGAGCACGCTGATCACGAAGCTCAAGAACTATACCGCGTTCACTTGCCATGCGGCTACTCCATGATCGGCTGAACACCCTCAGCGATGTTCATCGCCGTCATGGGTGGAATTTCACCAACAACCGTCACTGTGTATTCAGAGTCATTAAACTCTAGAGGTTTGATATACATAGTTGTTGCACCAACCTTAGTCGCGCCATTTGGTAACGATGCCTTGCTCTTCAACTCAACAAAAACGGTATAGTTCGCAAGACCATCGGAGTACAACACAACACTACCCGCTTTCTTAGTCGATTCTACTTCCATAAATCCGGGAGGGTGATAATTAGCAGTCCAGTTTAGTCTTTCTGGCCAACGCATATCGTTTTCACTCATCGGCACTTTATGGTGAGAAACAACGCTACTATCCACATCAAATTCAAAATCAGAATCAAACGTTTCGGCAGGCAATTCTAATTGGGAGAATTGAAATAACTCTAATGGTTTGTCTTGAACACCCAAGACCTGTGATTTCAACAACAAACCCGTGTCTTCATCAAGCCATAACGCATAGCTATATCTCTTTGCATCATTGGCCATAATCTTTAATTTAACAGACGATCGATTAACGATCCGTTCATAGCCTTTTTTATGCAGGGTGTAATGCATATGACCAGGAATAAAATTGGCAAATCGATTACTGACAGGATTAGCAAAGTCCGGTTTATCAAGTTCAACTAAGCGCTGCCCCTTGATAAGACACATGACTTGCGTGCCACGACGCAGAATCTCTCCCATATCCCCATCAAGCTGAGTCAAACGCTCTTGCTCTTGTCCGTCTATAAATCGATGCACAACACGCATAGAGCTAGACATGTCACCACGACTAAACATGAAAACCCCACGATAGGATTCATATGTCGAAGCCGTTCGCATTTTATTAATCCAGTGCGCTGCGTCTTGCTCAGCAAACGCTGAGGTACTAACGAGCACTAACACCAGACTGAATAAAATACGTTTTAACATCATATAACCCAGTTAAATACCAACAGAATTAACACTAGCAACACGAATCAAAGGTGCCATTCCAGAAGACACCGTGAGAGCGCTCAATTCAGAATGTCGAAGAAGGTATTGATTAAAGTTTTTCACCTGAGAAGGGTCTAACTCATTCACAACCAAGCCCTGCACAGAATCTCCTTGAGAAGCCACATCACCGAATTCGTTATTCAAACCCAAGGCCAACACAAAACAAGCTGCTATAGCCCCACCATAACGCCAAATTTTGGCACTCTTTTGAGGAACAACCACTTGTTCTGTTTTAGCAGAACCAGAATGCTCTGAAACCTGCTCATCCTCTTCCCTAATCGCCGCAGCGACTGAGGCAGAGATATCGATATCTAGGCTCGTTGCTGAATTAAAATCACCACGCATATCAGCCATCACATCACGTACGGCATGGTAGCGTTTCCAAGTTGCATTGAGTTGCTCAGAGTCCGCCTTGCTTAACACACGCTGAACTTCAATTTCATTCGCTTCATCATCCATTAGGGCTGAAAGCGATTCGCGTAATTTATCGTCCACTTACACTCTCCTAAGAATCAAAATATAACTATTTAGCTTAGTCATATTAAGCTAATTCTCCCTGCGCCTTCTGCATCGCTTTATCGATTGCTTCACGCGCACGGAATATTCGAGAACGGACTGTGCCTACAGGGCAGCCCATCACATTTGCAATTTCTTCGTAACTCAAACCTTCAAACTCACGCAGCGTTAAGGCAACACCTAACTCTTCAGGAAGATTTTTAATCGTGCGGAGTACCAGAGCCTCCAACTGATCTCGATTCAACTGATCTGCTGGGTTCGAAATATCTTGTAAGCTTGCGTGATTACCTTTGACCTCAGCATCGTCAATATCAACATCAACCGATGGCGTCTTGCGCCCCTTAGACGCAAGATAGTTTTTGGCACAATTCACGGCTATCCGAAACAGCCATGTATAGAAGGCACTGTCTGATCTGAAGTTTTTAATGCCACGATACGCCTTGATAAACGTCTCTTGCGCAACATCAGATATTTCATGGTGATCAGACACATATCGAGAAATAATCGCACCGACTCGGCCCTGATACTTCAACACAAGTAGGTCAAACGATGCTTTGTCTCCGTTTTGAGCACGCGCAACAAGCTTCTGATCGACAACGCGTTCAGGATTAGTCGCAAATTGTTGTGTGTGCGTGGGAGCTTGCGTCATGGAATTACAGGGAACGGTTTTGTTCGCTTTATCTATCGGTTGCGGCTGATCTACACTAGGACAATCCGCAGTATTATCCACGGCAACAGCAGAAACACAAACATCGTTTTTAACAATACGCAAAGCGTGCGGCATTTTCCTATCCCTATAGTTATGTACACGCGTTATGACATAAGGTTTGCAAATAAGTTCCAAGCGCGAATAAAATTCTCGCATTGCTATGTTATTCACACACAAAATCTAAGAAATTTTCTATGTCTTCGCCTGATTCTTACGACGTTCTTATTATTGGCAGCGGCGCTGCAGGCCTTAGCGCAGCTCTAAAGCTAGACTCTAGTTTACGTGTCGCGGTCTTGTCTAAAGGCGAAATATCAAGTGGATCGACGCCCTGGGCGCAAGGGGGCATCGCAGCCGTTCTAGATCAGCAAGATAACGAGCAATCACACATTCAAGATACTCTGATCGCTGGGGCAGGTTTGTGTCACCAAGATGCGGTTGAACAGACTGTAAATGGCGGAAAGGTCAGTATTAAATGGCTGAAAGATCAAGGCGTCGACTTTACTCGCGATAGCGATGCAGAAAACCCTAAACACTATCATTTAACAAAAGAAGGCGGACATAGTCATCGCCGCGTCGTGCACGCTGATGATGCAACAGGTCATGCGATATCTAGTGCCTTGTGCCAGCAAACACTTGCAGCTGAGCACATAGATGTATTTACCAATCGCGTTGCGATCGATCTGATTACACATAAAAAGCTCTTTCTACCCGGCAATCGATGTGTCGGTGCTTACGTTCTTAATCGAGAGAATGGTGAAGTTGAACTGTTCCGAGCTCGATTTGTCATCATTGCAACTGGCGGCGCTTCGAAAGCATACCTGTACACCAGTAATCCAGATGGCGCGAGCGGTGATGGTATTGCGATGGCGTGGCGAAGTGGTTGTCGCGTAGCCAACATGGAGTTCAATCAATTCCACCCGACATGCCTATACCACCCACAAGCGAAGACATTTTTGATCACCGAAGCCGTGCGAGGTGAAGGCGGTCACTTGCTCTTGCCAAACGGCGAGCGTTTTATGCATCGCTTTGACGAACGCTTAGAACTCGCACCTCGCGACATCGTAGCGCGAGCTATTGACCATGAGATGAAACGCCTCGGTGCTGACTGCTTATATCTTGATATTAGCCATAAAGACGCAGACTTCATCAAAGCTCATTTTCCAACGATATACGATACCTGCCTTGGATTTGGTATCGACATAACCAAAGAACCCATCCCTATTGTTCCCGCGGCACACTACACATGTGGCGGCGTGATGGTCGATCATCGCGGCAGAAGTGACGTTAACCAGCTTTACGTTCTCGGTGAGGCTTCATTTACTGGTTTACACGGCGCCAACCGAATGGCGAGCAACTCCTTATTGGAGTGCATTGTCTATGGGCATGCAGCAGCAGAAGATATCAACAAGAAAGCGAAATCTATTCCTGAACCACCAGAGGCGCCGGCTTGGGATGAATCACGCGTAATCGACTCTGACGAGGATGTCGTAATCTCGCACAACTGGGACGAACTGCGCCGTTTTATGTGGGACTATGTTGGCATTGTTCGAACAGACAAACGTTTGCAACGTGCAAAGCATCGTGTCGATTTACTGCATCAAGAAATCCTCGATTACTACAGTAATTTCTCGGTAAATAACGACCTTCTAGAATTACGCAACCTAGTAACGGTAGCGGACCTCATTATCTGCTCGGCGATTCAAAGAAAAGAAAGTCGAGGTCTGCATTACACGCTTGACTATCCATCTCTGCAAAGCGAAGCGAACGATACCGTCCTTACGCCAACGAATTTCTCGACGCGAGATTGGTAAGTAAAAATTTGTTAGCTAGCCGCACTTTATCTTGATCAGCATCAAGTCCTCTTGTCGCATTTGAGGTCATGCTTATCTCAAGACACATCGCTTCAATTGCTAGGAGATAAGCATGACAATAGAAAAACACGATCTTGTCCACGAGCTTCCAGAATTCCGTAACGACATCCATGAACTAAAAATGAAAGACGCTCACTTTGCGCGTTTATTCGATGAGTATCATGAGATTGATCGTGAAGTACATCGCATTGAACAAGGCGTCGAAATACCTAGCGATGACTATTTAGAGGAACGCAAAAAGACGCGCCTCAACCTCAAAGATCAATTATTCAACATGCTAAAAGCTCACGCAGCAGCCTAATACCTCAGAAGATCTTAGGGACAGTATAGATCTACTTTATTGGGGAGACCCTGGCAGCAAGGTTTAGCCCCGCTGCTTTTTTTATGTTTTCATTCAGCCTCCTACGCTATTACAGTTCAGTAAATCATCGATTAAATCTTCTCTTTTTTTATTCTATTAAACTAAGCTTGTAGGCATGAATATAAGCGCCAACACCACCTCGACACCTTCATTTACTGGAGCGAAAATCTGGCTCGTCAGTATTTTTTTCATTGCGCTCACTGGCTGCGCATCAACCTCTTTGTTCACGCCCTACCCAAGCCAAGTACAGTCTGCGAAATCGGCGCTCGGTAATAACGCTGAATCAGAATCCGTACTCAAAAACTTAGAGAGTAAAAAAGACACCGCTGATGCCATGCTTTACATGATGGAAAGCTCTCGCGTTGCACAGCTCAGTGAGCAATTTGAGCGAAGTAAAAATAACGCGAATCAGGTGATAAACGCTTTCGAAAAACAAGATTTACAAGCTACAGTTCGACTAAGTGATGTTGGCGCAAAGAGCGGCTCCTTACTGACAAATGAAAACGCAATTCCATACAGCGGTGCTGGATATGAGAGGATATTCATTCATCATCAACAAGCGCTAAATTACTGGGCTCAAAATGACATTGAGGGTGCCAGTGTCGAGTTTCGTAAAGTCGCGCTCGAACAACGTGTATTGAGCGAACGCTATGAAGATGAGATTGCTAAAGCGCATTCAGAAGCCCAACAAAACAACATAGATATCGCGAGTATCAGCCAAAAGTTCTCGGGGTTAGATGAAATCGCGGGATCAGTAAAAAGCTCCTTTTTGAGCCCGTATACCTACTACACATCAGCCGCATTTTGGGAAGCCATTGGCGAGTACAACAATGCATTAATTGATTACAAGCTCGCTTTAGAGATCGTGCCAAACTCTCAGTCTATTCAGGCAGATATTAGACGTGTATCTGCCCAACTCGGAGGATCAAGTTCTGGCGAAACCAATTCACCCAAGGACAACGAAGGCTCTATCGTTATTTTGTATGAACAAGGCTTTATTCCAGAAAGAACTGAATTTGCTCTGAGTATCCCTAATTTTTACGATGGCGGAATCATTAGCGTAGCGTTTCCGTTCTACGCCAATACAGAGTCATGGTCACGCCCTACTCCGCTATCGATAAGAGATGACCAATTTGTAGATTATGGCGAAACATTCCCGCTGACTGACTACGGAACTCTCGCTGTAAAAAATCTGAAAGAACAGCTCCCTAGCCTCATCGTACGTCAGGTACTGAGGGGTTTCGCGAAACATGAGCTACAGAAACAATCGGCAGACAGTGGCGGCGCGCTAGGTCTTTTTGTCGCGAACATCTACAGCATTATTTCTGAACGAGCAGATCTTCGCTCTTGGCTTACTCTTCCCCGATCAGGCCAAGCATTGCGCGTTAATCTTCCATCAGGACAGCGCACCCTTGCGTTCCGTACAGAATCAAAGTCTGTTGAACTCGATGTCGATATTAGAAAAGGAAAAACGAACTTTATCCGTATTGTAAACGTAAACAACCGACTGATTACGCAAGTTCTTCCACTTTAAATAACAGAAAATTTGGAGAGCATTCTATGAGTAAAAAGAACTATCTACTGAGCCTATTTATTGGGTTTAGTTTATTGTCAGGCTGCGCCGTCAATGAAACCGCAAGCGTTAAGATTGATGAATCCAATCAAAAACAGACTATTATTGAGTCGAACAGCGGTTTATTTTCTCAAGATATTACCGTCACTGACACAATCGTCGCGAAAGCAGGAGACCTACTCAAAGTTCAGGTAACAATTAAGAATGACTCTCGTAACGATGCGAAATTCCAATACAAATTCAAATGGCTAGACAAAGATGGATTTGAACTGTCTCTCGATAGCCGTCCATGGCAACCACTCAGTATCACGGCATATGAAAGCAAGAATGTTCAAGCTGTTGCCCCTAACCCAAGTGCTGCCTCATTCAAAATTTTGGTACAGGATTAAATGGAGAAAATCATGTTGAAGAAATTAAACGCTAAACCTCTTTTCCTCGCGACAGCATTACTGGCGACTGGTATTGGCATATCTGGGTGCTCAGAAAAAATTGCGTATGGCGATGCAACCGCAACAGAAACCACGACCATTGGATTCGGCTCGACCGACTTACAATCAATCGCAACAAAAATGGTAGATGACGTTTTAGCCTCACCCTTTGTTGCTGAGGTTTCAAAGCAAGGCCGTCCTGTTGCATTCGTAGATAAAATAAAAAACAAAACCACAGAACACATTGATACCGAATCAATCACCGACTCGATTCAAACTAAACTTCTTCAAAGCGGTAAGTTCCGTTTTGTCGATATGACTGCCGTTGAACAAGTTAAAAAGCAGCTTAACTATCAACAAGAAAGTGGTTTGGTCGATCCAGCTAAAGCAGTAGCTCTAGGCAAACAAACCGGCGCTCAATATATGCTGTACGGAAACTTATCGAGCATTCAAAAACGCAATGACGATAAAAAGGATGTCTATTACAAGTTTACGATGAAGGTGCTAAATCTGGAGACAGCAGAGCTCGAGTGGGCTAGCGAAAAAGAAATCCGCAAAACTGGTGAAAAAACGTTTTTAGCTCTGTAGAATTTCAAACGAAATACTTGCACAAATAAACTAATGATGTGCACGATAAGCATGAGGCGAGATATCTTCTATATGTATCTCGCCTTTCTTTTTATCTACGCGATATATCACGCGCCAATCACAAGACAGCGATGATTTAATCTGACCGATCGCTCATGAGATAAGCCCCCATGTAGATGCTCCTCGTGCAAGCCATGTTGCGACAGCATACCTTCTAAGCCCTGATCAACAATAAGCTGCTTCCACGCCTGATAATGTTGAACAATTTCGGCGGCAAGCTTCTTAGATTCCTTTTTGACCTTATGGCTCTCATTAATTTTCCACTTCATATCTCGTTCTATCTTTAATTATCTGCCATCAGCCCTCGGCGAAATCAGTATGGGGGTATAACTGATTAAAAAAATACCATATGCCAAAAACCATGCAATGGCGCTTAAGGTTATAAACGCTTGGTACGTCCCCCCAAAGAACACTGCGCAAGCTCTCAAGATTAAAGAGCCTAGCAATAAGTAAAATACCGTCACCATATAAGGCGGTAAGCATAAAGCTCTACCCGTATGGCCAAGTGAAACACGAGAGATCATCGATAAAATCATCATCCCGAAGCCACCAATCGCGAACACGTGCATGACAAAACTATTTGGCGAACCAAAAGCAAAGAGCGCAAATCCCAAACACACTAACAGGTAACTCAAATGCAAAGGCCAAATCATTGAATACCCCAAGCTCTCAAAAGGACGCCAGGTCCACCAACGCACAGCATTTAATAGCGCAACAAGCGCACCTATCGCTTGCAGCCAAACCTCGGGGACATCAAAAGCAAACGCCAACACGAAACAAATACTCGAGACTAACGATAAGCGCTTTAACACTGGATAACGCCTTATTTGTGATCGTTGTAAGCCACGGTCAGTGAAAAAGGGTATTACCCTGCCTCCCATCACGAGGACAACATGCATCATGATGAAAAATACGATTTTTAATACATCCAACGAAAGCTGTTGATCATTGATATACAGATACGACTCAACATCGCATATGCTCGCAAAGACAAACAAAACAACAGGAAAGGCATAGTTACGCGTATTACGACTGATCAACACCATATGCGCGAGCTTTAGCCCACCAGCAGCGAATACAAGGCCATCTAATGCCGCAGCGATTGATAAGCTACTTCCAGTGACCCAAAAAAAGCGCGCTGCAATCCAGATCGAGACGAGAACGCCCAACATTGCGCCTTTGAAAGTCTGCTGCCCTGTCCAATTAGCGCCCGCCGTCAGTAGAAAGCCCAACATCACAGTCGCTACGAAACCAAACAACATTTCACGGACATGCCAAACAAGCCCTACATGGTCAAAAGCAAAAAAGCCTGCAACCACTGACACCCATAAGGATAGCGATAAGATTGAATAAGCAGCGGCTAATAAAAAGAACGGCCTAAACGGACTACTCAGAAATGAAGTCATACTCCCCACCTAGAACTCTAAACAATGCCCATGGCGACCAATCGCGAAAACGATATAGCCAATTTTGAATGCTGCAGCAGACACTATAGTCACGATATGACCAATTAATTGAATGACTAAAGAGAACATAGATGCGAACGGATAAGAAACAAGAATACTTAACACTAGAATCAAACCGCTCACAGCCATTACTTTTCCACCAACACTAGAGATTGCAGCGAAGTTTTTCATTTTCATTCCTCAGTTTTGTATCAGCTAGATCTGTTTAATAACTAGCTAGCGAGGAAAATGCCAATTCTTATTTATATATAAATCAACAACTTAATATAAAATCAAGAATAAAAATGTCATCTCGACCACAATAAAATGAAGTCTTTTAGACAACATCAAGGTCAATATGACTACAGACACACTTATCTTGGTAAAACTTCATCGTGTGCTCCATGCCATTGCACACAATGACAAGGCAAGCGCATTTCATTGTTTGATTGAAATGGTTGAGGCCATCTTTCCATGCGATGCTGCGGTACTTCTAAGCGGATCAGCAGACAAATTGGAGATCGCCGCCCAAAAAAGCCTGAGAGAAGAAAGCGCACAAACGACCTTTTTTGTTCAAGATCATCCGCGCTTAGATACCATCCTCCAAGGTAAAGACTGGGTTCGCTTTGATGCTAACTCTCCACTACCCGACCCCTATGACAACCTTGTCGATAGCATTGAAGGAGCCCTCCCTGTGCATGACTGCATGGGTACACCACTTTTTAATATTGATGGCTCGCGCTGGGGAATATTAACGTTCGATACCCTAGTACCCCATGCATTTAATGATCTAGACCCTAACCTATTAAAAGTCGTCACCGAACTTGCAAGCCTTTGCCTTAGCATAGAAATAAGCATCGACACACTTTCGAAGATTCAAGAAACAAACATCAATCCATCGCCTCGCATCATTGACAACAGTACAGGGATGGTAAATTTGCAAAACAACATCTCCGCTATTGCGACAACAGGTCTGAACGTATTAATTCAAGGCGAAAGTGGTACAGGGAAAGAGCTAATCGCCCAATAGATACATCAACAATCGCATCTTAAAGATACAGTGCTCGTGACACTAAACTGCGCTACTCTGCCTTCAGAGCTAACAGAGTCAGAACTGTTTGGACATGAGAAAGGAGCATTCACTGGTGCAGATAAAGCAAAACGGGGAAAGTTCAAGCTCGCTGATAACGGTACGCTGTTTCTCGATGAAATTGGCGAGCTGCCTTTAGCACTGCAAGCCAAGTTACTGCGAGCACTGCAGCAAGGAGAAATTCAACGCCTCGGCTCTAAAACCAGCATACGCGTAAACTGCCGAGTCATTGCGGCAACCAATCGCAACCTTTCAGATGAAGTAGCTAAAGGCCGCTTTAGGGAAGACTTATACCATCGTTTGAACGTCTTCCCTGTTCAATCCCCAGCTCTTAGAGAACGCCATGGTGATATCCCATTGCTTATTGAGTTCTTTACGAAGCAATGGAAAAGTAAAATTGGCATTGATGAAATCCGGTATTCAGATCAAGCAATGCAAATACTGAATGAATATGCGTGGCCTGAAAACGTGCGAGAGCTTGAAAATATGGTGGCGCGAATCCTTGTAACGGAACAAAGTCGCTCAAACGACAAACAAGTCCTTTACCTTAACGAGCGCAGCATCCCGATCAGCACTGAGCAAACTAATCGCGCGCTCAATAGAACAATCGTAATCTCGAACGAAACGGACTCTCACAATACTGATTAAGGCACTGAGGGCACGACACTACAAGAACAAACCCAAGAGTTTCAGCGCAAGCTAATTAAAGAAGCTCTTTCAAGAAACGATAACAACTGGTCAAAGACAGCAAAACAGCTTGGTGTAGATAGAGCGAATCTAGCTAGACTAGCGAAACGTTTGATGATGAGATAAGTCCGGTTAGCTTATACATAAAACGTGATGCAATCGCTTAACTTATTGAATTACAAACATGCATTTGCAGTGTTATAGTTTTTAATGAATGATCATTGAAGGGATTTACCGATGCTAACTAAACTCACTCAATCAGGTTTATTTATAGCGCTCGCTGTTCTCATATCAGCCTGCCAAGCCCCGCACATGCAGGTTTTGTATGAGCAAAGCCCCAAGTTTGGTAACAACTACAAATCTTTCAAGGTCGTGCACACACATACAGATATTGCCACTGAAGCCGAGAAGCTACTGAACGAAGCCATTGCTAATGTCATGCTTGATAAAGGATATATAGACGGAGCAGAGCCTGACTTCGTTATTCAATATTCTTTACGCACACAGCAATCTCAACGCCTCGAATTTGATCAAGCCCCAACGCCTGGCGTATTAGGAAGGTTTCCTCCTGCGCACCCACCTCATATGGAAGCAGTATTTGAAGCTCGCATGCTTGTTAACGTGATTGAGTCGAGTTCAGGAGATGTAGTTTGGAAAGCTGCGACAACTGGCGATTTAACACAGGTCAATGTTAAGAAATTTAATGCCGAAAAAGCCAATGCGCGTATGCAAGAGATGTTCGCAGACTTCCCTACACGATTTAACTGGTGGTTTTAAGAACGAGAAATAAACGTTTTCCAAACACCAAGAGGCTCCCATATTTTTTCTAGATCTTGGCGAGCCTCTGCCATATCTAACTTCAACACTTGAGTTCGATAACGATACATAAACGCGGAGACGCGCATATTCGCAGCACAATGCACCCATACTTTCTGTCCATCTAGCTCCTGCATTTTTTCAACAAATAATCTAAACTTTCGTTCAGAAGGTTTCACAAAGTTCACTGGGTAGTGGGTATAACTTAAGCCCAGATCAGCGAGTGTGCCATCTTCATCTTTCAGAGAGTTTTCCGCATTAGCAGGTGCAAGGTTTATAACGTGTTCAAAACCAGATTCTTTGATTAAAGCAAACTGTGCCTCGCTAGGTTGACCAGATGTAGTCACTAAGTCTGAGATTGGCAGGTAGTTATAAATATCTTCGACCGTCTCAGATTTTGCGCTTAACGGTGTATATTTTCGGATGAGTGAAACAAGATATCCAGCGGTGGTTGTTATTGTTTTTGAAACGCTAGCAACGCTCATTTGTCTACCTCTACAAAAAATAATTCAAAGCGATATTGCTGAAAGCCTGCCGGCAATTTGTCTCGCGTAGCTACACATCATATGCTGAAGCATTAGCAAAACACAAAAACGCTCTTCAATCTAGATCCACCACTTAAGACCTCTGGAGAACAAAAATGAGATCCTTAAAGCTAATACTTTCCTGCTTTCTATTTGTCAGCTCAACAGCCATGGCGCATAACGGAATGCTTCACATTGAAAGCAATAATGATTTCGCAACAACCCAAGAAAAGTTGCTTGAAACCCTTAAAGAGAAAGGCATGAAAGTCTTTGCGACCGTCCGTCACTCTATAGGAGCAGAAGGTGTAGGTGTAACGATCAACCCTACGACATTGATCATTTTTGGAAACCCAAAAGTGGGTGCACCACTCATGGCATGTACGCAGATGGTCGGTATTGATTTACCGCAAAAAGCTTTGATTACACAAGATGAAGAAGGAAAAGTAATGCTCACGTACAACGATCCAGCTTACTTGAAGGAGCGACACGAGATAAGATCTTGCGATGCCGTATTAGAAAAGGTAAGCAAAGCGCTCGCGAACTTTGCAAAAGCGGCTACGAACTAAAATTATAGCTTCTTGGCGATGTAGACTCCGTAGCTATAGAAGTCTTTGAACTTCTCATACATCGCCACCTCCTCTCTTTCAGCAGCAATAATTTCTTTCCCCCTTCAGAATTTGCATTACGCTCGAGAAAAGCATTATAAGAAGCGTGAATCGGACCATAATACCCCTCAAGCCAGCAATGTGAAGTAACCAAGTGGCTGATACCCTGCTCGCTCCAACACCTTCATTTTATTCGAAGCGGTATCGATTTCGGGATATGCAGCTTCCCAATAATCTTCTAACTCTTGCGGGCGCTCATCCGTCGTCCAGGTAACTTCAGACACTACTAGCACACCGCCTTGTTTCAAGTAGGCTTTCCATTCTTGAATGCCCTTGGCAAAACCGATGTTGTAAATTGCGCCTTCAGACCATAAAACATCATAACTATTTACTTCAAAAGGTAGATCATCCATCGAAGCACAGAGCGTCGAAATCCTTGAAGCGAATTCCGCCTCAGAAGCTCGATCATTCAACACACCTAAAAAGGCCTGCAGAAAATCTACCGAAGTAATATCGCAATCTAAGGTATCAGCCAGTACGAGACTCGCTGCGCCTGTCCCACAGCCAATATCTGCGATGCGATACTTGACCTGAAAATCTAAGCCGGCCAAATAAATCGCTAACTCAGTCTGTGCTTTACCGCCGGGGCCTTGACGCTCATTGTGCGAGTGAAGATCAATAAGGAGTTTCATTTGCTCTTGCTCAGTAGATATAGGTCACCCCAATAGAAGTTCTAAAATTGAACAAAAGTGTAGCTAAAGTTTGGAAGAATAAAATTGGGGTCGGAGTACTTTTACTCTGACCCCAATTTTTAACGCAGTATAAGTAAGCGCAGAAGCTCTGACTTACTTAACTGGAGGGTGATTCTCATGCCAGTGCTTGGCTATATCTATGCGACGCGTCACCCAAACATCTTCATGCGACTGAACATAATCTAAGAAACGCGCCAGAGCCGCGGCACGACCTGGACGACCAACCAAACGACAGTGCAAGCCAATACTTAACATTTTTGGCGCTGTTTCACCTTCCGCGTAAAGCACATCAAAGGCATCTTTTAGGTAGGTGAAGAATTGCTCTCCAGTGTTGAAACCTTGGTTCGTTGCAAAGCGCATGTCGTTCGTATCAAGCGTGTATGGGACGATTAGATATGGGTTTTCGTAGTCATACACCCAATACGGAAGATCGTCAGCATACGAATCAGCGTCGTACATAAAACCACCTGCTTCATACACTAAATCACGTGTATTCGGGCTAGTTCGTCCGGTGTACCAACCTAGCGGCCGTTCACCGGTAATTTCTTCATGCTTTTTGATCGCTTCTTGAATTTGACGACGTTCTTCATCTTTATCAATGTACTGATAATTAATCCACTTATATCCGTGTGCCGCGATTTCCCAGTTAGCATCTTTCATGGCTTGCACAGCTTCTGGATGTTTCTCCAATGCTGTTGTCACACCATAAACTGTGACTGGCATGTTGCGTTCCGTGAACATTCGGTGAAGACGCCAAAACCCTGCTCGACTTCCATACTCATAGATAGATTCCATGCTCATGTGGCGAACGCCCTCCATTGCAGGAGTTCCTATAATTTCAGACAAGAATGCTTCTGATGCAGGATCACCATGTAGAATACAGTTCTCACCACCCTCCTCGTAATTAATAACGAACTGCACTGCAACACGCTGGCCTTTTGGCCACACATCTTTAGGCGTATGTTGGCCATAACCAACGAGGTCTCTTGGGTAGGTCATTGAACTCTCTCTTTTGATCAAAATGAAAGCATGAATAATAATCTGACCACTCGGTCAACTCAATACTTAGATACATTTAGGTAAACCAAAGCTTACTATGTCGCGTATGAACCATCACTAAACAACTGAAGAGTAGTCTTGAATGACACGATCAGCACGCACAATTTTATGTTTCTTAACATTAGCTTTTGTGAGTCAGAACAGTTCTGCTGACGCTTGCCCAGAATGGTTGAATATCGATATCGGTAAACTTCACAGTCAAGAAACATTTAACCTGTGCGAGATCACTTCCGGAAAAAATGTTTTAATTGTTAATACGGCAAGCCACTGTGGATTTACACCGCAATTCAAGGAGTTGCAGGCCCTCTACGAAAAGTACGAGAATCAGAATTTCACAGTCATTGGATTTCCCTCAAATAGTTTTCGACAGGCTGCTAAGTCTGAGGAAAAAGCAGCCGAAGTGTGTTTCGTCAATTTTGGTGTAAAATTCACAATGACAGAGACGGTTGATGTTCGCGGCTCAAGTGCTCATCCGGTGTTCAAAGAATTGAGCGCCCAAAGTTCTGAGCCAAGATGGAACTTCAACAAATATTTAGTTAACACCCAAGGCGAAGTCGTAGAAGTTTTTGGCAGTTCCGTGAGGCCAAACGCAGCTGTGCTTTCACGTGCGATCGACAACTTACTTTAAACTGACATAGAGATTCGAATGAGCTCATCAGACACAAGTCAAGCGATTATCAACATTACCAACCTCCGGTTGAGAACATTTATTGGCTTTAATCAGGAAGAAAAAGAGAAGCAACAAGATGTCGTGATCAACGCTGAGATCCATTACCCAGCTAGCAAACTGTGCTTAAGCGACAGCGTAGACGACGCCCTGAATTATAAAGACATTACTAAGAAAGTGATTAAGCACGTCGAGCAAGGCAGGTTCTTATTGCTCGAGAAATTAGTGAGTGACGTTTTATTGATTTGTCATGAACATCCCTGGGTCAGCTATGCTCGTGTTAAGATAGATAAACCACATGCATTACGCTTTGCTGATTCCGTTTCACTCTCACTTGAATTTCAAGCCTAATTCCACGCTGTCCAAAGCACTCAACAGAAGGACTAAATCATGGAAGCTCTAAGCACCACAGTCACTCACAAAGTGAGCCAAGAAGCGCGCTTGGTTCGAGACGCGCTCGTCGAAGCAGGCCTTGAAACGCCACTCATCCCAACAGGATTAAATAACGATCAAAAATATGAACGTTTGAAGTCCTTGTTTACAGACGTAGTATCAACACTTGGCCTTGATCTGAACGATGACAGCCTAGCCGAGACACCTCATCGAATCGCCAAGATGTACGTTCGCGAGATATTTTCTGGTCTCGACTATGGAAACTTCCCAAAGATTTCTGTGATCGACAATAAAATGAATGTTGATGAGATGGTGACGGTATCTAACATTAGCGTCACTAGCACCTGTGAGCATCACTTCGTAACGATCGATGGTTCAGCAAAGGTTGCATACATTCCAAAAGACAAAGTGATTGGCTTATCGAAAATTAATCGTATTGTTCGATTCTTCGCTCAACGCCCTCAGGTTCAGGAAAGACTGACACAACAAGTTCTATTAGCATTACAGACATTGCTTGGAACGGAAGATGTTGCGGTGTCCATTAACGCAACTCATTACTGTGTTAAATCGCGCGGCATAATGGATTCAAACTCTTACACGTCAACGACTGCATTAGGCGGAACATTCAAGTCGAATGAGCGCACCCGTCAAGAGTTTTTGTCACAGGCCTAGGTTGAAATGGATCATAAACACTGCGTATTGATTACAGGGATTACTAAACGACTAGGCTTGGCCCTCGCTCACCATTTTTTAGATAAAGGCTGGCAAGTCGTCGGCACCTATCGCAGTGAGTCGGAGTCATTGAACTCGCTATGGGACAAAGGAGCAACTTTGTACCAATGCGACTTTCAGGATATGGATGCGGTCAACGATTTAAACGCTGAAATCAAACTGAAACACATACGTCTACGCGCCGTGATCCACAATGCGTCAGATTGGATGCCAGAAGGAAAAGGCTTCCCAAACGAGCAAGTGTTCGATCGTATGTTTAATGTGCATACCAAGGTCCCATATTTATTTAACCTCAACCTGCGAGACAATCTCAGAAATTCGATCAATGCAGAGCATCTTGCAGATATTATCCACATCACAGATTTTGTCGCCGAAAAAGGAAGTAAAAAGCATATTGCATACGCGGCGAGCAAAGCGGCACTAGAAAACCTTACGCTATCTTTTGCGGCAGCATTTGCGCCAGAAATTAAAGTGAACTCAATCGCACCAGCACTTCTGAAATTCAACGAAGGTGACGATGACGAGTACAAACAGAAAGCCGTGAAGAAGGCTAGCCTACCTTGGGAAGGCGGTTTCGAAGAAGCAATTGCAACAGTCGAATATCTTCTCGAAAGCAAGTATGTTACCGGTCGCATCCTCAATCTTGATGGCGGACGCCACATAAAATAAACGGCATAAGTTTCGTCTTATGCCAAAGCTTGGCGCTTAGGATTGTGAGATCTCGCTTCTCCAAACACCCCTGAATTGAACTTAATAACACCTCATCAGTCATACGATTTAGATCTAGCATTTTTCGCATCAACCTAATTCGAAAAATTGTTCCAATAATTTTTAGGTAATTTGATCCAAGGAAAAATAAAGGACGTAAAATTCACTGAGAGTCTTTACCTGTTCTCATTTAACATCCAAGCTTGTCCCTTAGCCGCTATGCTTGCCATGCGGCTTTTTTTATTCTCTCTTAAATGCACATTTGGGGTCAGAGTCTTTTCACTCTACCCCCTTTTTTAAGCCGCTTCTTCTTCGCGCTTTTTATGGCCGTCACGCAAATGCTCGATGCTTTCGCCTAAAAAGCCTTCGCCCTTGATCGCATAAGCCTTACCAAAACCAACCACATAGCGCCCTTCATTTGGCGTTAATTTATACAGCTTAAAATCTGTGTGGCTAACCAAACCCGTAATACGATCGCCAAAGCGTTCAACTAGGCAATCTATGCCTTTTTGCCATCCTTCAGCCTGGTATTCAATCAACTCAGATTTAGCTGCATAGTTGACACGCTCAAGTGCAAACAACTGCTTAGATGTGTCTTCGTCCGCACTCACTAAAATTGAGGCAACCGGATTATTCGCAAGGTAAACGCCATGACGGGCCACGTCACTAAGTAGTACATAAAAGTTCTTTTCATCCATCGCGAAAGGCGCATACGACGCAAACGGCAAACCTTCGGTGGTAATGGTCGAAAGGTTGAGCGTTTTTCTCTCTTGAAGAAAGGACTCAATGTCGCCTTCTAATTTTTTTAGTTTCTCTTCTCTCATGTTCTTGTCCTACTAAGTTCTATTACTCATTTACTTTTAGTTGTTTTGCTTGCGCCTGCATTTCTTTAAAACCATCCACTTGCGCATGAATCAACTCGCCTGACTCATCACGCCCTAGGAATACTTTAAATATGCAATCATTGTTCTTGTCGCGGAATACAAAGGCATAGCTTTGACGACCACGGTGCAATTTATCTTGGAAGGTAATTGCCTTTACGTTCTTTAAGTTCAAATGCCCTTGAAAGCCCGCAGCATTGCCATGCCCGAAGTTGTAAAAACCTTCGCCTAGCGTGCCTTTAGGAAATGCACCTTTAAATTCAAACACGCAACCTCCCGAGAATACGATTGTGGTCAGCGGCCCCCAAGTGCTTAGCAGTTCAAGTAAACCCTGCGCCTGCTCACCTTGAATAATTGGATCGTTATCAATATCAACTTTATCAGTCATGCCTTTTTCCTAGCGTGCTATATTCCCAAGGTCGCGAAAGGTAACAGACGAAGCTTTATATGTAAATACGAATTAGTCTCATTTCGATTGACATTGCCATTACCGTCCTCTATTCTTGCGCTTTCTTAAATATCACCCTAAGAAAGTGCGACTTAAACTATTTTCTACGCACTATCTGTCACGCCCCTTCGGAGACCAAAATGCGCAGCGCCGGAATTAGTTTTGCAAAATCATTGGCATGCTTTTCTCTACTTCTCACAGTTATTACCACACAAACAGCTCTCGCCGAAGATGAGACTCCTCGCATTATCAGCGCAGATCTAGGCACCACCCAAGTCCTACAAGCCCTTAACCTTCAGGATGCTATTATTGCTGTGGATGTCACGTCAGTTCGTCAACCCGAATTACGAGGCTTGCCCAGCATTGGCTACCACCGCCAACTTTCACCCGAAGGCTTACTAAGCATCAAAGCAGACGCTCTTGTAGGCGCCGCAGACATGGGTCCTGAAACCGCAATCAACGCTCTTGAAAAAACCGGCGTCCAAATTATTCAACAGGAATCACCAAAAACAATCGATACTCTTATCGAAAACGTCCGTACACTTTCTACCGAATTTAATCACAAAGAAGACGGCGAAAAGCTCATCAACATCATCGAAGAGATGCGCACAACACTTGCCAACACTTCGGTGAAACAAAAGACAGCGATCTTCCTCTTAGATATGGGCGGCCATGGTGGCGCCAACGGAAGCATGGCAGGTCAAGGCACAGGTGGCGACGCGTTTCTGAATCTACTTGGCCTAGAAAATATGGCGAAATTCCCAGCATATCGCGAAGCTTCACGCGAATCACTCATCGCACTAAACCCAGACGTTATCGTATTAGCGAGCGGCGGTCGCCCTAGCAAAGGACCAAAACTAGAAGATAGCGAAGTCATCGCTTTAACGCGCGCAGCGAAAGAGAAAAACATTATGGGCATGAACGCCAGTACGCTCGTAGCCGGCCTAAGCGTTGCTGCGATGGACGAAGCCATTCGAGTTAAAACCACGCTTGCCAAGAAGTAATCGTTTTTAGTCAAACAGGCGCGTGTCAGCACGCGCCACTTATGTAATACCTATTATAATATGCGCATACCTTTCAACTTACTGGTCGCCTTCTTTGCGCTCAGCACATTGTTTTTCGTCGGACTATCGATTGTTACAGGCGCTGTAAACATCAGCTTTAGTGATGCATACGGTGTAATCACTTCTTCGTTTAGCAACAGAGAAACCACTGAATACTCGCTTGCCTCAGTCGTACTACTTGAGCTCCGACTACCACGGATAGCGCTAGCCTTACTCGTCGGTTGCATACTCGCGCAAAGTGGAGCGGTACTTCAAGGACTTTTCCGAAACCCACTAGCCGACCCCGGTATTATTGGCGTTTCTTCTGGTGCGGCGGTAGGCGCCATCGTCGCCATCGTTGTTCTGCCTGAAGCATGGAAAGTATGGAGCATCCCGGGACTCGCTTTCTTAGCAGGTTTAGGTACTACCTTTCTTGTATATTCACTAGCTCGTTCTGAAAAAGGCACCTCAGTTGTTATTCTGCTTCTCGCAGGTGTGGCTATGTCTGCATTTGCTGGAGCTGCGATTGGATTTATGACCTATTTTGCGGACGACAATAACCTACGAGAGTTAAGCGTCTGGCAAATGGGTTCGTTAGCTAAAGCAAAATCAGAAGAACTCCCATTACTGCTTTTTGTCTGCATCGTATTAGTCGTTTTATTCCAGCGACAAACCAATGCTTTAAACGCCTTGTTATTGGGTGAATCCGAAGCTCGCCATATGGGAATTAAAGTAGAGCGCCTAAAGAGAAACGCCATCATTCTTGTTGCAATAGGGGTCGGCGTGGCTGTGGCATATTCGGGAATCATAGGTTTTGTCGGGCTTGTAGTTCCGCATATCGTGCGCATGCTTTGCGGCCCAAATCATCGATTCCTCCTCCCTGTAAGCGCGATTCTAGGCGGAATGCTACTACTTATTTCAGACCTAGTTGCCCGTACAATTTTAACACCTGCAGAGCTTCCCATCGGCTTGATCACATCAATGATAGGAGCCCCTTTCTTTATTATTTTGTTATTGCGCGAACGTAAGAGGTGGTACTAAATGTCAACTTCTAACCCAACAATCATACTGAGCGTTAACAATTTACAAGTTAAAGCAGGAAACAAAACACTACTTCGTACAACCCATGAGGAATTTAGCGAGGGTGAATTTTGGGCAATTGTCGGCGCCAATGGCGCAGGTAAGTCTACATTTTTAAAAGCCATATCCGGCGACAACAACTACACCGGCGACATTCTCTTACACGGAAAAGAACTTCGGCAATGGGACTCAATGGAGCGCGCTCGCCATGTAGGCGTACTTCCTCAGTCGTCAATTCTCTCATTTGCATTCAAAGCAAAAGAAGTCGTTGAACTAGGGCTCACACCACTTTCACTTAGTAGAGAACAAGCAGAGCAAGTAGTAAACGAATGCATGCGCCGTTGCGACTGCCTGCATTTAGCAGATGAATATTACCCTCAGCTTTCAGGTGGAGAACAGCAACGCGTAAACCTCGCACGCGTATTGGTACAAATTAGCCAAGCCAAACAAACACCCGTGTTATTGTTAGACGAAGCACTCTCAGCCCAAGACCTTGGACACCAACACCAACTATTAGAATTTGTCACTCAACTCTGTAAACAGCACAACATACTCATTGTTGGCGTACTCCACGACCTAAACCATGTACTGAAATACTGCGACAAGGCCTTACTCATCGACCAAGGCAAAGCTGTTCAAAAAGGCAATGTGGAAGACGTACTCAATGCCGAAAACATTGAACGCTGCTGGAAATACAAAGCGGAATTCGCCAGCTCATCCGAAGGATATAAGCTGATTATTTGATGGATAGCGAAAGCTAGAAGCTAGAAGCTAGAAGCTAGAAGCTAGAAGCTAGAAGCTAGAAGCTAGAAGCTAGAAGCTAGAAGCTAGAAGCTAGAAAATGATCATTCCAAGTCATACTGACCTACCAAAGAAATCGACTCAACAAAACCCGTTATTGGGGCAAGGCGATGGCGGCAAAAAAGCGCTTTTCACCTTGAATGACCAAAGGTAAACCCGAGGGGCGAACGAAACGAATAATCTATTGCTTTAATCTATAGAAGATTAAACAAACCACCCACCCTTCTATCCCTATCGGCCCATAGCCTCAGACCAAAAGCGGATCAGCATCTTAATAAAACACCATTAAGTAAAATCTTTCTATTCGCCCTAAGCTGCGAGCCCCCAACTCTGCACACCAATATACAAACAAAGTCGCCATTTATTTCAGGCAAAAAAATACCCCTACATCAGGGGTATTTTCTCAACTAGCTAAGACTTAGTTAGAAGTATTCTCAACAAAACGAATTGTTGGATAGCCACTTGTCCCGGTGCCGTCATAGTAATTGATAATCTGCAGATTATAGACTTTCGCATCAGCATCCGTGGCGTCAGTATCAATCGTATACGTGCGATAGTTTGGCCACAACTTATGGTTACCTTCTAAATTGTACGCATACCATTCGTTAGCAGTAAAGATGCTCGCATTTGAATCAGTAACATAGTGATTTGAAATGTCACGACCAGACCCTGGCGCCATTGTCGCAGATGTGTATGCTTCAGCATCTGTAGTCGTCAATGGACCAAATACACCACCATTTCCGGAACCCGAAATACCACCGTTCGTGCGAACATTAAAACCACGTGCTGGAGGAGCTGGCAATTCGAACTGAACATCCCAAGAAGCATCAGAGCACGCCACCTCAGCGGCCGTGTCGAAATCATAACACTCTGATTGCCCTGGCATTACATTCACAACAAATGACTCATTGGAATCAAGAATTTGCGAAGTACCCTGGGCTTGAACGTCAAATTCAAATGTTACTTCCGCATGCGCGTAGTCATACAAGAAATATGTCGCCTTCATGCGCGCATAACTATCACCCTCTGCAGAACGAATTAACCAAGAATTATCAGAGTTCGCACTAGTATTGGGAGGATTACCGCCACCAACGTGCTGGTAATTATACCAATCACCGCTCACCGCTAGATTCTCAGAATCCGACACAAACGTCAGAAGACTTGTATCGTACGACGCTAAAAGATGCTCTTCTTCGATAGCATCACTCGCATTAAGAAAAACGTTTACGTCAGCATCGTCACCACTGTAAAAATCATCTTGAGCAGCAGCCAGTGCACCTTCGACATTACCAATGCCGCTAGTACCACCATTCAAAATAGCGCCATTACGACGAAAACCTATGTGCCATGCTGTTGACGCAGCCGCCTCCGCCGCAGTTAAACTAACTTCAGAGCCAGTTTCTAGATTGAAGTACGTGTAATCGGTATATGAAGATGCATCAATCTGTGTTGTTGGCGTTACACTTTCGTCTGAACCAACTACTGATGAAGATCCTGAACCGCCACAACCGACAAGTACTGCACTACTTACAGCAAGTGTTAATAATTTCTTTTGATTAGTCATTTTTTTACCCTTTACGAACAAGTTAGTAATTTTCAAATAGGCATCTAGAAGTGATCCAAGCGCAAACCAACAAAGACATAACGCCCCTGTTCCGGCCTTAAATCACTTGAGCTTTTAAAATCTTTCTGTGTATTTGTTATATTGTTGACACCCGCGAACACACTTAAATCTTGATACAGCTTATAAGCGCCACTCACATCAAACTCTGCGTATGATGGAGAGATCTGAGAATTCGTGTCGTCAAAATACTCTTTATCCTGCCAACGCGCTGAAACGCTAACAGATAGTGGAGAGTCGGTAGGTGTGTAGCTAAGATTGGTCTTTATTTGATGCCGAGGACGTTTAGTAAGATTAAGGCCTGTGTTAAGATCTTTAGCATCAAGATAGGTATACCCTGCAGTTAGTTTTGTCGCTTCATTTAGCTCTAATTTCGTAGCGATTTCCGCGCCTTGCGTCCGCGCCTTCGAGATATTCCCGTATTCAAATATTTGCACAAGCCCGTATGTTGGGTCATTTTCCATCCTCACAAACTCGGTTTCGATCATATCCTTCAAATCATTTCTAAAAAGATTCAAGTCAAATTCAAAAGAGTCACCATTCAAGACCCAGCCAAGTTGGTAGCTGTTCGAATATTCCGGTTTAGTGTCTGGATTTCCTAGAACCTTGTAGCCATGCTGACTGTGGTCAAACTCAAAGTAGCGCTCTTTCAAGCTTGGCACTCGATACCCCTTGCCAACACCAAATCGCAAAAAGTGATCAAGCCCCACTGAAGACGGAAAGTCATATCGACCATTAATCTTAGGACTAAAATAGCTTCCAAAATCGCTATCATCTTGATATCGAAAACCAGGCAATAATTCTAAAGAATCAGACGCATAAATATCTTCTTGGTAATACAACGAAGTATTGTCACGCGCGCCATCAACCTCTGGCGTCCAACCCGTAACGACCTTGTACTGATCTTGTTCTACTTCAGCTTCAAAGTATTCGATACCAAACGTTCGCAACGTTCCATATGATGTAGACGTATCTATCTGTGCAGAGAGACTTTGACTGATATGCCGAGGCACCCTCTTTTGCTCGGTGCCCGGATTCGTCACGATATCTTGGGTGGTCGGATTCTGAAAATCTTCGTAGAAATAACGAACGAAAATATCATCGTTTTCTAAAGACAAGTCACCACCCAAGCGATATGTGTACCTCTCCACTTCTTCAGTTTTCTCGGTTTGAAGACGGGCTGGAGCCGCGCCTGTAGAAGGCGTATTAAGATCCTCAGTATAGGTAGCAAAAGATGTAAAAATACGTGCATTATCGACCGGTGAAAAACCAATCTCAGCGCTTGTATTTAATCTCGTACCCGAAGGGCCTTGTTTATCCCAAGTTGCTACATCTGTCGTAAAACCATCACTATCTCGAACGTCATAACTGAACTCTAAATCAAACGCTTCCTCTTTGTAACTTAGCCAACCAGCGCTCGAGCGAACGGCGGCATCTAGCTGGTTGTCGGATACATTCTGCTCTCCGTAACTACCTACATCTCCCTTTACGGTATATGACAATCCGCCAGCGGGATCAGTCGTAATGACATTAACCACTCCTCCAATTGCGTTGCTGCCGTATAAAGCGGAAGTAGCCCCCTTGACGATTTCAATTTGCTCGACATTAGCAAGACCAATTTGAGTTAAGTCAGTACCAGAATTCGTACTTTGGGAGACGCGCTCACCATCGATTAAAACAATGACTCGTTTAGCATCGACACCCTGCATCCATACCTCAGAGCCTGACTTACCATGGATCGACTTAATCAAAAGCCCTGGCACATCTTTAATCGCCTCACTTAGATCACGTGCATTTTTTAGCACTATCTCCTCGCGCGAAATCACCTCTACACGCACTGGCGATTCGAGAAGCAATTTCTCAGTTCTAGAGCCTGTAATGACAACAGTTTCTGCTTGAAAGGAATCTGTCTTGACTTCAGTTTGTGTCGTCTCAGCCGTGGTTACCGTGCTACACACAGACAACATACTTGCAGCAGTAAGGGATAACGTCTTATTCATTTATGTGATTACTTACTCTTTATAACGCTCAAACCGAATCTAAGCGCGTGGTATTAATTTTAGAGGGCGCGAGATTACCAACTAAACAAGGAAGTATCAATACAAATGCAAATCATTCTTATTTGTTTTTCTATTACCAACTAGGGAACAACCTTTTTACCCGCACCAATGCCACAACACCCCACTTAATCCGACTAAATTGCATAGTCGCAGGCTCATTCATTAACAATAAGGAAAAGTTTTGTGTATGTTTGCTAATGCAAATGATAATACTTATCATATACATCTAACAGCAATTCTTTTATCCAAAACAAACATACAATGGAGTTTCTGCAGTGAGCGCAGACGTAAATACCGCCTCGGGTTTCGGCGAGATTGGACAAGAAGCACAACCCACTACCGACAAAAGCAAAAAGAAGTCGCGAAAAAAAAAGCTTACGGCACATAAAGCCGCTTACCTAATACATAGCTACATTGGCTTAAAGCTTTCCCTTCTATTTAGTGTGGTACTAATTACTGGAACGCTTGCCGTATTCGCAGAAGAAATCGACTGGCTAGTCTACTCCGAGGTAAGAGTTCAACCACAGGGAGAAAGATTAAGTTCGGGTGAAGTATTTGACCGAATGCAAGAGCAACTACCTAACGTCGGTTTAAGCGCTTTTCAAACAGCAAACGATAGAACACATACCGCTGCTCACGCGATGATGACCCTACCCGATGGTGGGTTTAAAAAAGTTTGGGCAGACCCCTACACTGGAGAAGTTACTGGCGTAACGAATTTTTTGACTGTTGGAGAGTTTATGTCAATTCTCCACAAAAACTTGTTCATGCCATTAATTGGCCGTGCGGTCGTCAATGTCTTTGGTGTGCTGTGTCTGATTGGTTTAATTACTGGGCTAATCTCTTATCGCAAATTCTGGAAGCAGTTCTTTAAGCTTCCTCGATGGAATGCAAATTTCCGCGTATTTTTGGGCGATCTACACAAGTTTTTAGGTTTATGGTCGTTGTGGTTCGTGCTGATTATTGGCGTAACTGGGTCCTGGTGGTTTTATCAAAACCCACTAGTAAATTATGGCGTTGTACCTCAGTTTTTGCCTGAACGCACCATTGACCCAGCACTAACGAAGCACGACTTAAAAGCGCTAGGCAAAGGCATTCCAAGCCCACTCACGTCAAAAGAAATTGTTGAAGCAGTCCACAAGCACGATCCTGAGTTTATCCCCCACTTTTTAAATCCACCGGAACACAACGGCATGGCTTATGCCGTCCATGGTACAAAGCACGACCTTCTGACCATGAAATGGGGAAGCTCATACTATGTAAACCCATATACAGGCGAAGTTATTGGAGCAAAGCTTGCGCAGGACGCACCAGCGATCTCGAGAGTAGATTGGTCGATGCGACCATTGCATTACGGCACATTTGGTTATGACGGATTTTGGGATTTATTTGTGAAAACAATTTGGTTCATCTTCGGTTTGGCGATGAGCATTCTATCCATCTCTGGCATGATCATTTTCTATCAGCGGACCAAATCGGCAACTAAAAAAACCATCAATAGCGGGCGTATCCGAGGAAAACTTAAGAAAGTTTGGTTAGTACTTAGGCCATGGGGCGGACCAATGTCTGGGTTCAAATATCTCAATTGGGCTTTTCTTACTGTCATCTGTATCGGCATTAGTATCGGCTTTAAACTGCAGAGCGAAGGAACGTCGGGATCCGGTTACCAGTATAAAGCTCAAGACATAGGGCCATGGAACATATCGCTCAACGCGACTCTCGGATTACTTGAAAAAGACCTAGATCCGATTCAAGCAGGACGCTCCACTACCCTCAACGCATATATCCATGAAGGACATGCCGACGCGATAAAGTTCATGTATGTAAAAGTGGGCAAACCACGCACAAAGCGTGCTCCAGGGGCGGTATTACATGGCACCGTTGGCAATCAACATGCGCATACACCAATTCCAAAGACACTAAAAGACGACGCCGAGTTATGGCTCACGATAGAGAGTTGGGACGGGGAATTTTATCAAACCTCTTGGTCATTGATGCCTGACGGCATTAACACCGTTGATTTACGCGCATCTCAAGCCGACGAAGTAAGCGTCAAGTCGGTCAACCCAACAAACCAAACTGGGAGTTCTCAAACACAGAATACTCCTGCACATCACCTTAAAACAGAACAACACACACTTGCTGCCAAGTAGGATTAATTCGTGAAAACTATCAAAAAGGTACTACCACTTGTCGCAGGTTTAGTCGTCTTTATCCCACTAAGCCATGCCCATTACCCTATTTTAAACTGCACGGTTGGAAACAACGAAAAAGCCCCTCATCAAGTACGATGCGAAGCTAGTTTTTCAAACCGAGCGAAGGCACCTAATGTCATTATGGAAGTTTACTCAGAAGATGACGAAGTCATCTCTGAAGGACACACAGATAACGATTCCATTTACACCTTTGATCGTCCTGAGGGCGTGTATTTTATTATTATGGATGCAGGCCCTGGCCACGTCTTAGAAATCTCCGACGAAGAAGTCGTTGAGATCTAACATATGACAACTTACTCGGAAAAAGTACGTGCGCGAGATGGCAAGCTTGAAGACAAGCTTGTGTTTGGATTTAGCGCGCTGACTTTGCTGATAGCAGCGATTTTACTGTATTCCTTATACGGCCATCCACAAGCTGATTTCACGGCTGTACCAAAACCTATTCGCGCTGCTCTAACCTCGTTAAGCAATGCAGGTGAAGAAATACAAATGGTTCGAGCAATTGAAGGGCGCATACCGAGTGTTGATGAACTTTCCGAACTCGGCATCCAACCATTTTCATCCACACACTTGGAATCGCTTATTCAATTTCACTGGGCGCAAGTAACAACGTGCTATGTTGGTCAAACTCAAATAAAGACTCACCGCTATTTCATCAAACTTGAGCTACCAAATGGCGCGGGCGAACCAAAAAGTCCTCTCTGGTATTACGATGAACAAAACAATCTTAGCAACATTGACCTAAAGACCCTTTGTTTCGACACCACTATCCATTGGCACTCCGCGGCAACAATTAATAAGATTTACGAAAACAAACATGATCACTAGCCTTCTCACGCGCATAAAAACTATACGACCGATATTACGAATTGCTTTTCTAACATCGCTTCTGGTCACAAGTCATAATGTATCAGCCAAACTCAATATTGGTATTACTCTTCATCCTTATCATAGCTATGTGGCAAACATTGTTGGTGACCGAGCAAATGTAATACCTCTGATCGAAGCAGGGTTTAATCCACACGCCTACAAACTCTCACCTGCAGATTTAAATCGTTTAAAAAACATGGATGCAATCGTGGTGAACGGTATTGGCCATGACGAATTTGCAATGGAAGCGATTAGAAAACTGAAACTTCCAAAACTTTCGGTTATTGAAGCCAATGCAGCAGTGCCTCTCATTAGTAAACGAGGAGGAAAGGTACACAATCCTCACACATTTGTAGCCATCGAGGCGGCGATTAGACAAATCTATACCATTGCGCGCGAACTTGGAGAGTTAGACCCAAACAATGCTAAGTTCTTCCTAAAAAATGCTTTCATCTACGCAAGACAGCTACGTGCGATTAAAAATAAGGCATTAGAAAGTATTAGCCAACTGGATATCGGTCTCATCCGTATTGCAAGCACACACGGAGCCTATGGTTATCTTCTTCAAGAATTTGGCATGACTGTCTCAGCTGTTGTTGAACCAGCGCATGGCCTATCACCTAGCGCATCGCAACTTCAAGACACGATTAATAAAATCAAAGCTGCTAACGTTCAAGTGCTTTTTACTGAACTAAATATGCCTAATCAATACGTGGACGTGATAGAAAAGGAAAGTGGAACGCGCATTTACCATTTTTCTCATATGACCTACGGCGAATACCGTGATGCTCTAGTGCTTGAGGACATGACACACAACCTTCTCACACTTGTTAAAGCCCTCTCTTACGCATCTGAGACTCTCAACAATGATTCGTAAACAGATAGCAGGCCCTAGCCTTAGACTTGAAAATGTCTTCTTTCAAGCAGGCAATAAAATACTACTCAATAACATCTCTGTCGAATTCAAGAACGGTAACTGGTTTGGCATTGCAGGGCCAAATGGCGGAGGTAAGAGCACGCTGATAAAAACGATTCTTGGGCTGAACAACCACCAAGGCAGCATCATCTTAGATTGGCCATCCAGCCCAGAACTATCAAATGCCGGAAACATAGGATACATACCGCAACTGCTTCCATTTGATGATAGCTTGCCCATCTCCGTTCGCGACTACTTGTTAATGAGCCTGTCTACCAAACCTGTTTGGTTCCGACGAGGTCTTCCTACTGATGTCGAAAACGCACTTGAACATACTCAATTAACAGACAGACTTGATCGTCGAATTGGTGATTTATCGGGCGGCGAAAGACAACGCTTAATGCTGGCAACCGCCCTATTACAAAATCCTGGGCTACTCATTCTTGACGAGCCAATGACTGGACTTGATGAGCAAGGAAAAACAGAATCCATAAATATTCTAAAAAAGTTTAGAGCGGCTGGCGGCACGATACTAATGATCGAGCACGACTGGACACTTATTCGTGAGCATTGTGATCATTGCTTCTGGGTTGATAAAACAATTCGAGAAATCGATCCTAGAGCCATTCAAGTTCAGCAAACTCCTTTTGATCAAGAAGGGGCAGTTTCATGAATATCATTTATGGACAATTTAATGATTGGGTGAACGCGGGCTTATTGCCAGATATGTTCGGCTATGAATTCCTTATAAACGCCCTGCTTGCCAGCATGATGATAGGCCCACTTCTAGGCTTACTTGGAACACTTGTTGTCGTAAAACGACTTGCGTTTTTATCTGAGGCTGTAGGTCATAGCGTACTAACCGGCGTTAGCATCGGCATATTACTGGGTGAACCAGTAGAGTCACCACTGATCAGTTTATTTAGTTTCTCTATTCTTTTCGCGCTGTTACTGCAGTGGATCAAAGGACGATCAAGCATTCCTTATGACGCTTTAATTGGCGTGTTCTTATCCTTTGCTCTCGCCTTAGGGGCAGCTCTGCTTTTGTATGTTGCAAAACACGTCAACGCTCACTTGATAGAACAAGTGATGTTTGGCTCCATTCTCGTCACTACGGTGAATGATTTAGTGATGTTGGTGATTATTTGTAGCATCGTTGCAGTGCTGGCTTATCACTATGGCAACCACGCTTATTTGGTCGCGATATCACCTGAAGTAGCACACAGCCAGCGCATCAACACACGCCTTCATGACTATGCATTTGTCATTATGATTGCCTTAATCACGGTTGCGTCTGTAAAGATTATCGGTGCAGTTTTAGTCGGCGCGCTTCTGCTTATACCTGCTGCAAGTGCGCGATTAATCGCATCAAACTTAAAACAGCTCTTAGTACTATCCGTACTATTTTCATCAACTGCGTCTGTGCTCGGTGTATTGATTCCCATGTACGGTGAATGGCCAGTTTCAGCTGGGCCGGCCATTACACTCTTTGCCTGTGCGTGGTTTTTGCTATCACTTCTCTATCGCCAAACGAAAATCGCCCGATAAAACTAGAGATCAAATAAACAACTAAGAATTGATAAATGAAAGGTAATTCAATGAAAGTGAGCTTTCTTTCCTACCGACTAATAGTCACGCTATCGAGCCTTATATTTATGAGTGCCTGCTCTACCCTCTCGGAAAAGAAGCATGTTAATGCTGACAACGCGCTACTTTCACAAACACCAAAAAAAGCAATCACAATCGCAAGCGCGATCCCCGTGCTCGACAGTATGGCGCGAGTGCTTGCCGAAAACTCGGTTTTTGAAACAGTCTACATTCCACCGGCACGCTATAGCATTAAGCGCATACCTGGCTGGTTGAAACGACAAGATAAGCAAACGTTCCCAGATGCAGATATCGCACTTGGAATGACCTCTGTCTGGCCAAGTATCGACATATACCCCGCCATACGTCTTAAAAATATTGGCGTGATAGAAATTGACGCCGCACACGCACTTATCCCTAACGGGGAACGAGTCGCAGTAACGCCAAACAGTGATAATGTTGATTATTTTTGGCTGAATCCTGCCAATGCAATCATGATGCTAGGCATTATTCATCGAGACTTATTAGCAGTCTCAAAGCGCAAAATTATAGACCACGCTCTTCTCACCAAAACACTCGATCAATTAAATGCTAACTTTAACGAGATAAGCCAAGCTCTTCGCAAAGTACAACTAGAAATTGATAACAAGCTAAATCAAATAGAAGTGCTTCAAGTCGTTATCGACAAGCCCGAGCAAAAAGCTCTCGCGGATGCTATCGGCGTGCCTTTAACCACTCTTGATGACCCAATGATTGAAGACTTTCCCATCTTATTTATCACCACTAAAAAGCCAAACCATAAGTCGCTAATAAAGCTACCTAAGTCAGCCCTTGTTTGGCATATAGACGCTATCGATAAGTTCAGTGAAAAAGGCTTGTTAGAGCGATATCAAGAACTTTATGACGGGCTTTAATACAGATTCAATTGCGCTTCTCGTTTGAAAAAAGCCTACAGCAGATACCGGCTTAGTGGCCGTTATAAAAAATAAATCAGTGCAATGTCGTTGTTGGACTAAACATCAAGGTAAACATATTGTGAGCATGAGCATAGGTTTCTTGATTGGTCTCGCTTAACTCTTGAACATGCTTACTGATGAACTTGCTCCACTCGTGATGCAAACGGTTACAAGCTTTCATTGTTTCGCAACGTGCCTGCTCAGACAGACAGCAATTACAGGAGTTCAACAAACGCTGAACAAAACGATATGCTCCAGCATACTGTAATGCTGCATCTTCAAAATCATACTGATGGCAGTGCGTATCAGCCATATTAAAATAGCTAATCAAAACACTTTTAATCACACATTCTGGCTCTGTCTGAATGCGATTTGGCAAATCGACCATCACGCAATTTAAGGATTTACTGTAATGCGCTAAGGCCATTGGATAATCCTCTTTCTTAAAGAATCGATTCCCAATTGTGATGTGCTCTTCCCAGTCGTTCATTCCTTTCCTTTTTATCTTTTCAAAAGTGAAGCGAAACATATTGTTCAATGCTGTTTACGAAGATTCTAATTACTTTTTCTTGACATGCAAATGATAATACGAATAATTCTCATACACATTACAAATAATAATAGAACGACAAACTAGATATGCTCGAAGGGATGCCTACAGCACTAGTTTTAATCAAATTTTTATTCGATGGGACTTAAAAGTAAAAAGACTATGAACAAAAAAACGATAAGTATCGCTGTTGCGTTAGCGAGTATTTCACCTGATCTACTGTACGCAGAACAAACGAAAGACAATGCAACAAAACTGGAACAAACAGTTGTTACGGGCACGCATGCAAAAGAAGCGCATGACATAAAAATTGAACCAAGTTCAACCAGTAAATTAAATGTATCATTAGAAGATCTTCCGCGCTCCGTAGATATTATTAGCAATGACGAGTTTACCGAACGAGGCTCTCTCAACCTACAAGATACATTAAATTATACTTCTGGTGTTTTTGCGGGCCCGTTTGGCATCGACACCCGCCTCGACTCTTCACAAATTCGTGGCATCAAGCCTCAACAATTTGAGGACGGCTTTATAGCATTTGAAGGTTTTTACAACGCGCCTCGCGTTGAAATTTTCACCTATGAGAACATCGAAGTCGTTAAAGGACCATCTTCAACTTTATACGGCCAAGGCGCACTGGGCGGAATCATTAATGCCAACTCTAAGCTTCCAAAGGAAGATGCCCAAGGTGAGTTTGGCGTACAAATCGGTGAAAATAGTCGAGTACAAACCATGTTTGATTCTACTGGCGCGATCAATGAGGATGGAAGTTTACTATACCGCTTTGTTGCCTTAAATCGTGATGCCGACACGGAAGTCGAGTATGTTCAAGACGACGCACTTGTATTAATGCCATCTCTTACATGGAAACCTTCTGAAGACACTCAACTAACAATCTTAGCGAAACATCAAAAGCACGATACGGGCTCTACCTTGCAATTCATCCCTAGTTTGGATGCAACACCAGGATTTTACGCGCCAGCTCCACCTTTTCCGGCCCCAACTTTACCGGCATTAACTGAGCTAGATATCGATACTAATACTTTTGTCGGCGAACCTGATTTCGATAAATATGAAACCGAGTCTAATTCTGTCTCTGCGATGTTTGAACACAATTTGAATGACATGCTCACATTGGCGACCAACACACGATATTGGAAATCCGAGTCAACCTACCAATATACGCAAGCAATTGGTTACTCTTTTGCCCCGCCTTACCTGCCAGCACTAGTGCCCACTCTTCCGCCGCTAACCGCTCCAGGCGATGTATATAGACTCCACTACGCCTCTGAAAAAGAACTTGAGATCTTCGCAAATAATCTCGCGTTGAAAGCCAATGGTAACTGGCTTGGACTTGAGCACAATGCACAAATTGGTTTGGACTACGTCAAAGCAGACACCGTTGACGATCGCGCACGAGATCCAGTGCTCGAAGCGCTCTACCAATCCATTACAATGAACCCAAACGCCGTATTGCCGGGTGCTTTCTTGGCAGACTCGAAGATCAACCTATTAGATCCCCAGTATTCTGGCGCAACGACGATTCCAACGACAAAGGAATATCGTGACAGCTCCAATGAGCAGATCGGCCTATATCTCGGAGACATCATGAGAGCGGGCAATGTGATCGCTTCAGTGAACGTGCGATATGATCGCGTCAAACAAAGCTTCGATCGTGTTGGCATCTATGGTGCTGCAGACTCAACGAGCTATAGCGATACCTTAGAAGACGTTAATACTGATTTTGCATTAATGTATCAATTCGAAAACGGTATCAGCCCTTACTACAGCTATGCTGAATCTTTTACTCCCAATGATGCTGACCAGAATGGCAACCTTGTTGATCCAAACGAAGGTAGTCAACATGAAATTGGTGTGAAGTTCTTATCTTCTGACAGCAACACCTTAGTGACAGCTGCAATATTCCAAATTGATGAAGACAACCGCGTCACCGATACAGATCCTGCGAACTTCAAAGTCATCGACGCTTCGTACGAAGGCGCTGAGCTTTCTGTTCAGCATCAAATTGAAGACATCCATATCCAAAGCTCTTATACCTATTTGGATACTGAGCAAAAGCAGACAGGTGCTAGCAAACTAAAAGTACCGAGTGTCGCAGATGAGATGGCAAATACATGGATCTCGTATATTCCTAGCGGCGGCGCATTAAATGGCTTCCGAGCAGGTATTGGAGCTCGCTATATTGGTAACACAGTGAGTGACACCAATATCTATGAAACAGCAGGATATACCCTATATGACGCTATGCTTGGCTACCGTTTTGCTGACGTGGATCTTCAATTGAACGTATCCAACTTAACTGATAAAGAGTATGTTGTTGGTGTGTCGGACCAAGATCTTGGCGCGTCAAGCTTTAAAGGACCTGAACGCTATGCTAGCTTAACGGCTAAATATCTATTCTAAGGTAATAGCTATTCTCAATTAGAAAGCGCCAATCGGCGCTTTTTTCGTCTTGACCAAGTGAAAATCTAAGGCAGCCTCAAGGCTACCCTACTCCATTTCACGTCTTCTTTGTTGGGTAAAATGCTGTCTTGATTATCGATACGCAGTGCAATCTCAAAACCTAGAATTTGCGCTTCTTCGCAAAGCGTACTCGCACAGGTTGGATAAACATGCGTACCTAAGCCCGCTGGGCCATTACGGAGAGATATGGCGCAAATAGCACCTGTATTCATCAGCGCTTTAAAGCGCTTGATCGCAGCAAGGCGCTGCGTTGGACAAAGGTGATGCCAAACGCCATCCACCAAAATAAAATCGAATTTATATGCAGGGTTTTCGAGAGAGGGTAAATTAGGAAGCGCATCATTTATCCACTCAATATCAAGTGCATGAAAATGCGCCTTCGCAATATCAACGAACTCTTTTAAGGGCTCTACGGCAACCGCCTGATAACCGAGATTCGCAAACGCTGCTGCGTTCTGACCAACACCCGCTCCTACATCTAATACACTTGCAGGAAGTGGTGGCAGAAGCTTGAAGAAATCACTGTTAATCTCTTCAAAAGATAAACCTAGGCTTACTGATGCAAAACGCTCGACTGCTTTTTCATACCCCGTTGTGCCGATAACCATTGGCGCTCCCACTTTTATATTAACCAAGCAAATGCTCAAAGTACGCTTAGGAGGCCGCTTGCACCTTCGCGATATACTTGAGCCAGCTTTCGACACTTTTTACCTGCGCGTGATCGCTCGGCATCTCGGCAAAGGCTTGTTTTGCTTTATCGAACTCGTGACGATTTACATAGGAAATCGCCAACATATACTGCAGATAATTATCGGAATGCTTCTTCAACCACGGCTTCAACAATACTTCTACCGCCGCCCACTCTTGCGATTCAAAATAGATCTCAACAAGCTTATTCACATACGTAACTTTCGGTGCGCGCTTAAGTAATTCTTCAAACACTAAAGCGGCTTGCTCATATTCTTTTGCTTCAGCAAACAAAGCTCCCTCTAGTTGAAGGTTAGTAACAGAGCTATCGAGGATTTTCTTGTTCCGCGCTTCTTGAATCGCAACAGCTGCTTTGTAAGGCATACCATCTTGATTCATCAACTGAGCCAACCGCTTATAATCTTTTTCATGCTGCTCAAGCCCATGCTGATGAGGCAAACGCGTACTATCCAAGGCACCTTTATGATCGCCCAGCTGCATATAGAAGCTTGCCAAACGACGCCATTCTTCTGCCTTATCACCATAATGATTCACTAAACGACGCTGCGCCTTAACCGCTTCTTTCCAATGCTCTTGATACACCTGCGCCGCTACGAGCATGCGATACCAGTCAATTGGCGCCCTCTCTCGTTTTGATAGTGCGGTTTGCAAAGGCGGAACCATCGCCGCCCAATCTTCGGTCGCCATAAAGGCTTGAGCCAGCATGACATAGTCTGTCGCACGTGCTTTTTGTGTATTGCTCGCTATCCAACTTTGTAGTTTTGTCTGACACGCACGCCATTCTTCAATGCCGCAATGCAGTTGTGCGATACCATGCAACAAGCTTTGCTGACTATTATCGTCAAGCACCTTCGCTTCATAAGCCTTTGTTAGATAGGCAAGTGCCGTTGGATAATCGTCTTCATGTACCGCAACTTGCCCCAAGGTTTGGCGAACAACGGCTTTAGCAAAGTCGCTGCGTAACTCTTCTTCCATTATCAGAAGTTGTGCCTTCGCTTCAATCCACGCATCCTCTTCAATCAGTTTCTGCACCGCTTGTAACTTTTTATACGCATAAGGGGACAAAGAATTTGCGTAAGAAAAACTCACGAAACTAAATAAAGAGCAAATAAGAATAAATCTAAACATACGCATTACTTCGGAATTTGAAACACATAGGTTTTACGTGCTTTAAAAGGCGTATAGGTACCACCGATTTCCATACGCTGAAACTTCGATCGACGTAGCGACCGCGCGACAGCCTTTTCAAACACGCCTTCTAGCGTCGCTTCAACGAAGGTAATTGAGTCTTCTCTCACTTTACCATCAGCCCCAACGACAAACTCTGCTGTCACAGAGCCTTCTATTTTCTTACGCAAGGCGCGCGAAGGATATTGCGGAGCGATGTCTTTTGTCGCGACTAGATTCGATTGAAACGGAATATCAACGGACACGGAGTTCGCATTGGGCGCCTCCATACTAATACCAGAGAGATTAAGCGACATATCGACGTTTACGTTCAGCGTAATTTTAGGCACGGCGATATCTATAGGCGTTGGCTCGATGGCCAAGTCATTTTTAGGCATTGGCCGATTAAGCATTGGCTCAACGGGAGGCTGCTCTATCAATTCAGGCTCGTCTGGTTTGGCGCGTTCTCGCAGTTGAAGGTCACTATCTTGTTCAACAAACAAAAAGCTCAAATCGACAGACTGATCCGCCACTTGCTCTTGCTTAAAATCTGGCGACGGAACACCCGACAAAATACTAAAAATGATGGTTGAGGCGACTAATGCCAAAGGCATCAAGAACGCATAACGCGCATAACGACTTTCGAGGGACAATACCGACACGGACGCTGCCACCTACTTCGACTTCGTTGCGACGGTATACGGCACACCGGCCTGACGGATTTGGTCGATCAAGGCAACTAAGCTACCTGTGCTTGACGCCTCATCCGCTTGCA
>NZ_LWGF01000669.1:0-996 GCF_001635355.1 Oleiphilus sp. HI0125 | reverse complement strand
TCGACCATACGACCGCGTCTGCTGAAGTCGCCCGCGAATTGCATGAACAAGCTCTTAACCTAGGTATTGATTTCATAGACGCGCCCGTTTCAGGTGGCGAGCAAGGTGCGATTAACGGTCAACTGACTGTTATGTGTGGAGGTGACGACGCCGCTTATGAAAAAGCCGAGGAATTCATCGCAACTTACGCGAAGTCTTGCAAACGCCTAGGCGACATTGGTGCAGGTCAACTTACAAAAATGTGCAATCAGATCGCTATTGCAGGTTTAGTTCAAGGCTTATCGGAATCTATTCACTTTGCACAACAAGCAGGACTCGACCCTCAGTCAGTCATCGACGTGATATCTAAAGGTGCCGCTCAATCTTGGCAGATGGATAATCGTCATAAGACCATGATTGCTGACGAATATGAACATGGGTTTGCTATTGATTGGATGCGCAAAGACTTAGCGATCTGCCTTGAAGAAGGTAGAAAAATACATGCAAAACTCCCCGTTACGGCTCTTGTTGACCAGTTCTATGCTGACGTACAAGACATGGGGGGGAATCGTTGGGACACATCAAGTTTACTAAAGCGATTGCAAAAGTAAGCATGATCTAANCTCAGACGCATGTTGCAGAAAGCGTATTCCCGCACCAGCGGAAATACGCCATCATTCGTGTTAGCTATTTATCTGCTCAGACACGAACTCTAACGCAGCCTCAACAGCCACAACCTGCGCAGCAATACATTCTTCGCGCGTTGCACTCTCGCTATCAGGATAAACTTCAGTGGTCGTTGTGAACCTTGCTGATGTAAAACCTGCACATAGACCAAGCAGTTTAGCGTCATAATTCACTACACCGTGCTGCGATGCCTTATCGCCTAACAAGCAGCCTTCTTCATCATTTGGTGCAATATGCGTCACCGATTCAACAGCAGCAATAATACGCGCCTGAAAGGCATCTTGAGGGTTACCGCTATCTCCAACAAGATAAAACCCATCGGGAATATGT
>NZ_LWGF01000668.1:0-1116 GCF_001635355.1 Oleiphilus sp. HI0125 | reverse complement strand
TCACACGCTCAAGCTCACTTCCATTAAGCTTCAAGAATACATGATCAATACGTGATGATAAGGTTGCCGTTTCATCTGATACAGCATCATCAAAGCAGCACGTAAGACCTTCACCACGAATCTTATCTTGCATCAGCCAAGTATCACCATAGCCTGTTCCAGTAGCCTGAAGATAAGGAGGTACCAATGGCAATCCATCTAAGCCTGGAATACCTGATGCAGACACAAACGGTGTGTCACGAGGGTCACTATTAAAGTCACCAAGCATAATTATTGGGTTAGTGTCTGAGCTTGTCGCATCAACAATTTGAAGCAACTCATTCATTTGAACGGCTTGCAAAGACTTAAATGGCTCTGAACCGCCGACTTCCAAATGCGTGTTCACGATACGGTAGTCTGCGCCCTTCACGTTCACATCTAAGATATTATAACCACGCGTAAATGAGGCCTGTACGCCATTAATGTCGACCACACCATTGACCGTAAAGTTTCCGCTTAAAGCATTTGAGTAGCTAACTTTCTTACGCACGAGAACGATATCTCTATCTTGTAGACGAACATCTCCCAAGATCGGGCCTTCCGCAGTAATACCCGCAACGAATGGCAACTCAATATCGGCATTGTCGACAGACGCTGCCACTTCGTAACTTAGTCCACGCGCTTCTAAATTCGCCATAAGAATTTCTAGAAAATCATAAACAACGTCGGAAGCTTGAGCAGGGTTCCCAATCAAAAAGTCACCCGGAATTTGCGTACTCCAAATAGATACTTCTTGTAGGCCAATGACGTGAGGCTTACGGCTCACAATTTCATCCGCTAATGCACCAGCACGCTCAGGGAAGTTTGTTGCTTGTGCAGTTTGAAAAACTTCAGTAACCGCCAGAGGTACAGCAAGTGGATCAGGATCTTGAGCTGCAGCGAGTACAGGAAAGATATCTGCACCAAGGTAAACATTACGAGACAAGACTTTGATTTTCTCGTCGTCAGCAAAGGCTAAAGGTGCCGCTAAGCCTAGCGCGAGAACACCCGCTAATAGTTTTGACTTCATTATAATTCTCCATTCTTTTATTTTTATTCGAGCCTTCGAATAGAAAGCAATGATTAGAATGGAATGGG
>NZ_LWGF01000667.1:0-814 GCF_001635355.1 Oleiphilus sp. HI0125 | reverse complement strand
ATAATTGCTCCACTTGTTCAGAAAAATGCTCGAGCAACGCATAGTCTTGCTCATGATTTGCTTGGAGCTTTAACTCCAACATTGGCAATGAAGCGCGAAACCCAAGCTCCAATTCTTTTGGAAGTTTCAAACCACTCTTAAAAACACGCTCTTGAATGCCTGACTCACCCATTCCAAAAACACGATATCGTTGTCGCTTCACTTTGGCATTCGAGTCTAAAGGTAAACGCGGGAGAATCTCCTCACTAAACATTGTTTTCAGTTCTGATGGGACTCCAGGTGTGCAGTAAACAGTGCATCCATTAATCTCAGCAGAGAAGCCAACAGCTGAACCTGTGGCATTAGGAACTAAACCTACCCCGTCAGGCAAAATAGCCTGCTTTTTGTTGGCTGCATTGAAGGCAATATTTTTACTCTTGCACCATTGTTCAAGGTCCGCCATTGCCTGCGGATGTTCAAGCAAATCAACGCGCATAACATTGGCTAGGGCTTGTGCTGTGAGATCGTCAACAGTTGGCCCCAAACCACCATTCACAACAAGCACATCAGAAAAACCCGCAATGCGCGCTATTTCCTGCTCAAGCAAGGCTAAGTCATCCCCAACAGTTGCCTTGTAGTAAATCGTGCAACCAAAGGGGCTAAGGGCTTCAGCTAACATTGCCGAATTGCTATCGACAATGTCACCACTCATTAACTCATTGCCTGTTAATAGCAAAGAGAGCTTTATAGATTGTTGTTCGTTGCTCATAGAATTCTCTGACGATACGCAGCGCAATATAGTTATTTACCGAGAAGCGCTGCCATTTCAATAGAG
>NZ_LWGF01000666.1:0-2800 GCF_001635355.1 Oleiphilus sp. HI0125 | reverse complement strand
GTTGCGGAGCAAATCGGCGATCCTGCAACAAGCAAAGGACCAGTTGAACGTAAAGTTGTGCGCGTGGTAACGCCAGGTACCCTTACCGATGAGGCGTTTCTTGATGAGCGCTCAGAAAATCTTTTAGGTGCGATCAGCCAAGTTCAGCAAGATATATTTGGTATCGCATGGCTAGAGCTATCATCTGGACGTTTTCACATCACGGAAGTTAAGGGGCTAAGTAATTTAGTTGCTGAAGTACATCGCCTTAAACCTGCCGAGCTTCTTATTAGTGATGAGTTTCCTTTCGAGGATGCTCTTAACATCAAAACGTCTTTAAGACGACAAGGACCATGGAATTTCGAGCTTGATTCCTGTGAACGGATACTAACCAAACATTTCAAGACCAAAGATTTAGGCGGTTTCGGGTGTGATGATTTAACCGCCGCTGTTGGAGCAGCCGGAGCGCTTCTCCAATACGTAAAAGATACCCAGCGTGATGAGTTGGCGCATATCAAAACAATGAGTCGTGAATCTTTCTCAGAAAGTATCGTGATTGATGCGGCTAGTCGTAAGAATCTAGAGATAGATGCTACAACTCAAGGCGAATCGACAAGTACGCTGTCTTGGGTATTAGATCATTGCAGTACTGCGATGGGTAGCCGTCTTCTGCGCCGTTGGTTGAACCAGCCTACACAACAGAAAATAGTAGCCGAAAATCGTCATGATGCAGTTGGAGAGCTTCTTAATAACTATCACTTCGATCTTGTTATTGATCAGTTAAAGCATGTCAGCGATATTGAACGAATTCTGGCTCGGGTAGCACTTGGTTCCGCACGACCAAGGGACCTTACCCGCCTTAAAGATACGCTTCTTGTTTTACCCGCATTGCAGGTCGCTATTAAGAACCTAAACACCAATTTACTTGATGACTTGAAATCTCGAATCTCAGAGCATCCGTCACTTGCTCAATTGCTCGATAGCGCCGTAATTGATAATCCTCCGGTTGTCATTCGTGATGGTGGGGTTATTAAAGAAGGTTTTGATTCTGAGCTAGATGAACTTCGAAACATGAGTGAAAATGCGGGTCAGTTTCTCATCGATCTAGAGGAACGCGAACGCGAAGAAACTGGCATATCAACACTTAAAGTCGGCTATAACCGTGTACATGGGTACTTTATAGAAATTTCAAAAGCCCAGAGTGAACAGGCGCCAGTACATTACGTTCGCAGACAAACACTTAAGAATGCAGAGCGCTTTATCACACCTGAATTGAAAGAGTTCGAAGACAAAGCCTTGAGCGCTAAGAGTCGCGCCCTAAGTCGTGAAAAAGCTCTTTATGAAGATCTGGTCTCTCAGCTCAATGATCATATCCATGAACTCCAATTGTGTGCCGGTGGGCTCGCGGAATTAGATGTACTGACAAATTTTGCTGAGCGCGCGAGTAACTTAAATTATTGTCGCCCTACTCTTGTTGATGAAAAGCATTTAGACATAGTTGCTGGACGTCACCCTGTTATCGAGCAACTCATTGATGAGTCTTTCGTGCCAAATGATGTTGTTATGAATAATAAGAGAGAGATGCTCGTGATAACTGGGCCTAATATGGGTGGTAAATCTACCTACATGCGCCAAGTAGCGATCATCGCTCTAATGGCTTATTCAGGCGCTTATGTACCAGCTAACTCGGCAACTTTTGGCCCTATCGATCAAATATTTACACGCATGGGAAGTGCCGATGACACCGCAGGTGGCCGTTCTACTTTCATGGTGGAGATGACGGAAACTGCGAACATCCTTAATAACGCGACTAGCAATAGTCTGGTTCTAATGGATGAGGTTGGTCGTGGAACGAGTACATTTGATGGATTGTCGCTAGCATGGTCTGCCGCAGAGTATCTCTCAAACAATACAAAAGCGTTTACTCTTTTTGCCACACACTATTTTGAAATGACGCAGCTAGCTGATCGCTTGAGTAACGTTACCAACGTTCATCTGAAAGCTACAGAGCATGACGATAAGATTATTTTCTTGCACAGCGTATTAGATGGCGCTGCGAATAAAAGCTACGGGTTACAAGTCGCGCAATTGGCAGGTGTACCAAGCTCTGTCGTCGCTAACGCGAAAGCCAAGTTGTCGGAACTTGAGTCCGATAAATCGTTAGAGTTCGCTCAGTCAGTTGATTCAGGCAAAGTTGGGGCATCTGCAAGCCGCAATAAAAACACTAAAGACGACGATTTTTTTCAAGCAGAACTGTTTGGTTCGCCCAAATCTAAAGTTGAAGAACTACTGGAAGGAATTGATGTTGATAGCTTAAGCCCTCGTGAAGCGCTTAATGCCTTGTATCAACTAAAGGATGAACTAATCTAATTCAAATTGGCATAAGCAAATTCGTTTTTGCTCTTGATCGATTATAAGGCTATCGCTAGAATTGCAAACCGCTCGAAAGCCGCGGGATTAATGGCTTTGAGAACAATTATCATTTAAATAAAGGTTAGTATTACCATGACATTTGTTGTTACCGACAACTGCGTTAAGTGCAAATACACTGACTGCGTCGAAGTATGCCCAGTAGATTGTTTTTATGAAGGTCCAAACTTTTTGGTAATCGACCCCGATGAATGTATCGACTGTGCACTATGTGAGCCGGAATGCCCTGCTAACGCGATTTTCTCGGAAGATGAGCTACCAGCAGATCAGGTTCAATATATTGAGTTGAATGCAGAGCTTTGCCAGACTTGGCCAAATATTACGGAACAAAAAGACCCTCTTCCTGATGCTAAAGAATGGGATGGCGTTCCAGACAAACTACAGTACCTAG
>NZ_LWGF01000665.1:0-1180 GCF_001635355.1 Oleiphilus sp. HI0125 | reverse complement strand
TGAGTTTTCAATTCTAAAGCATTGGCATAACGCGGCGACGTCACAGGACACTGTAACGCTAGATTGGGAGCGCAGCCTAACTAACATCAGTCAGTTAGCTGAACTTTTACAAGAAAAAGCACGCACATTGCGATCAGAAAGCGCCTTGTTACGTTGGTATTGGCAGTGCATTGGGCAGACTGCGCAGCCATCAGCCGAAAAACTCGCGACGCATCAGCTTCGTTTAGAAAGCGACGAGGCCTTGGTTCGTATCGTGACGATTCATAAGTCAAAGGGCTTGGAATACCCAATTGTGTTTTTACCGTTTCTGTTTACGACAAGAGATGCGCAACAGGCTTGGTTCTATGATGAGGCTGGACGCTTATGTTTAGCATTAGAGCCGAACGAGCAACAGCAAACAGCGGCTGATCGAGAGCGTTTAGCGGAAGAAATGCGTTTACTATATGTCGCTTTAACGCGCGCACAATATCATTGTTATATCGGCACCGCGGAGTTTAGTGGGAGTCGATCACCCAAAATGTACTCCACTGCGCTTGGTTATTTGTTATCACAGGGCCAGTTACCCGATGATCTTGAAAAAGGATGGCTGCAAGACGCAATCTCTCGTTTTACGAAGCACACTGATTTTTCTACTTCATATCAATATCTCACGTTTGAAGAAGTACACGCGCTCAATCGCTCGAGTCGATTGTTGATTGATCAAAGTTCTCAATCGGCTTCTGAGCTCTCAGACGAGTTATTCGCTCCTCAATTAAAACAATCATGGAAGGTCCAAAGCTTTACCGGATTGCTTAATGAGCACAGAGCATTAAACCCGCATAGTGAGCATACTCATCGATCAATGGATGATCTCGGCGAAGCCCCGCCAGCTAACGCGATTGATATTATGAATTTCCCCAAGGGTAGTCAGGCAGGTACTTTCTTGCACCGCTTATTCGAGGATATTGAATTCGCAACGGGCGAGCTAAACACCAATGTCCCAGCCACTAATTTAGAAGAGCACATCTGTAATTTGTTGCAGCAGTATGCCTTAGTGCCAGAGCGGCATGAACAAGCATGGGCGGCTTATCTCGAGCAATGGGTTCAACAAGTGCTTGCGCTGCCGCTGATAGAAATCGGCAGCGCTTCTGGAGCATCAATTGCTTTAGCACAATTAGACGAAAACGATTATCGCGTTGAA
>NZ_LWGF01000664.1:0-811 GCF_001635355.1 Oleiphilus sp. HI0125 | reverse complement strand
GAACGTAGCAAAAAGTGTCCCTATGGTAGCTTTGTTATGCATTTTGGGTGCATGAACCCTCAAACTAATGCATGATAGGACTAACCTTATATGGCTCACCCGTAGCCAGTATGCCCCATGCAGTTCAAACGGTTTTATTGGCGAGTGCGATGCAGCAAAGAAGGCTTTTGTGTTTACTTCTGACGCTTAGCGCCGCAACGATAAGTGGCATCGCCTCGGCAAAAGTAGAACGTCGAACCCAACCGTACTTTTTCTTCACAATCAACTTCAGACCAGTGTATGAGTTCACCAAAGCGGTAATCATTATCATAAATGCCGTCGTAGCCTTCAGCTTTACAGATTTCCTTCGCTTTGGTCGCCATTGATAGTTCTACCTGGTTTCTAGCTCCTTCTGGGCTGCCGGATTCGTACCCAAATAAGCCCAACGGCGAATTATTAATATCAGTATCGGTCCAGCTTAGGGGTCGTTGCAGAGTATAGATGTAGCACCACTTGTTTTTAGGAATGCCGGCGGCAGGTATTCGTACGCCATGCTCGTCCTCAGGCATACATTGTGGCTTGTTGGGCTTTTGTGGCTTGGAAGTGGTGGCAGAGGAAGACTGGGTCTCGCTAGCCACTTGTTGTTGTGATGGGCGATTATTGGTGCCATGCCCACCTTGATAGCTTTGACTATTGGTCTGGCTATCTTGAGCGCTTGAGCGGTTTTGGGAATCAATCTTTTGCCACTGGTTGTTCATCTTCACATAAGTTGTGCCAGCTACCGATTTCTTCGTTGGCTGCTGGTGGGCGGTATTAGCACGATTCGATGAGC
>NZ_LWGF01000663.1:0-2873 GCF_001635355.1 Oleiphilus sp. HI0125 | reverse complement strand
CTCCAAGAATCGGCTTCGCCCCTACGCCACGAATAGCTTTGTAGAACTTCACATACGCACAAAGATTAGACTGGTCCGTAATCGCGATCGCTGGAGTCTCAGTTTCTTCGATATATTTTGCGAGAGGCTTGATGCGAACCATGCCGTTGACGAGTGAAAACTCGGTGTGGACACGTAAATGAACAAACTGTGGAGGCGTGCCAGACGACATGAAACAGGGGTTCCTAAATAAAGCAAAGGGTAACTACACGAGGAGCATATTATGCTATCATGCGCAGCAATAAGCTTAAATATTTACTGCTAAATTTAGGTCTAAATATAAGTGCGAAGACAGAGCTGTCGTTGAAGCCAAAACGATCAGCGCGGCTACCCTATTCAACACATCATGAAGGTAACGCCCTGAAACCAATAATTAACTTGTCATGGAGTGCTAGAGCCGGTCCAACTGCTCTTCAATCTCAGCAACTTTATTCGCAACAACTTTCTCTAAGTGTCTCAGGTCTGACAAGATCTTTTCTTTTGCGTTCTTTTCGACTGACTTCTTTTTTGTGATTGCGTCTAAGTCACTCATCACCGACACAAGCATTGGCGACACCTCACTAATCTGCGTGTAACTATCGCTTGAAAATTCTTTCATGGGCTTGCTTGAGCGATGGAATTTGAACTTCTCACTTTTATGAAAAATGGCGCCTTTTTCACGATGGTGATACACCTTCAAAACATCAAAATCACCTTCATTACGAACGGTGTAGTAATCAATATTATTCAGATTTTTGATACCAAGAGATTTCAAGCTTTCCATTAAAGGGGTCCTCCCTGATTCGCGAACGCAATAGTTTGAATGTTATTAGATAGTCGTTAAACCCGCATTTTTCAAGCTTTGCGCAATCCACGAAGCAGATATGAATTACTTCGCTACAAGCACATTACAAATAACACTAAGCGTGTCGAGAAACTTTACAGTTTATTGAATATAGGAAAGACAAAATTCTTATAAAGCAATGATACATATACATTTTTAGATACCGGACTATTTATTGCTTTAAAAATTAAGCAAATTTATCGCAGTAAATAAAAAGGGACGTAAAGATGAAATTAGCACGAATTATCACTGGCGCAGCGCTTTGCTTTAGCGCAACAGCTCAAGCGAATCTTATTCTTAACGGTGGCTTTGAAGCACCTGAACTTAATGACGGCAGCGGCTGGATTTACGAATCCTCAGGTGACGTACCAGGCTGGGAAGGCAGCAACATCGAAATCTGGGAATCAGGTTTTAATGGCGTGACTTCGGCGGAAGGTACACAGCATGGCGAGCTTAACGCACATCCAAACACCGGAACTGAATTCTCAATCTACCAAGTGTTTGACACAACAGCTGGCTTCGAATACAACGTCTCTTTCGCGTACCGTGCACGTTCAAGCGAAAACGAAACTTTCCAATTCGACATCTACGCGGTAGATGAAAGTGATGAGGACTTCCAAGAGACTATTATTTCTGAAACAATCGAAGACCACACTACTTCAGCGTGGAGCTACTTCACAGCAACGTTCGAAGCGTTAAGCGAGCAAACGTACATTCGTTTCACATCTATCACACCAGAAGTCGGCACAGTTGGTAACTTCCTTGATGACGTGAAAGTGACTCCTACTGCCGTCTCTGAACCAGCGACATTAGCACTTCTTGGCCTTGGCCTTGCAGGTTTAGGTGCAGCACGACGCAGACAAAAATAAGTAGTTTTTAACTTCTTATCAAAGCGCCTTCGGGCGCTTTTTTTATGTCTAACTACCCCTTAAATACGCGCATCAATCAAAGAAAGCCTTTTAGCGCGCCCCATACAGCGAAGTGCCTCCAGCCACCTACGCTTAACACCTTTTACACCATCCCCTATGAAGATTATGCGAGCCCCGCCAACTATCCAAACGGATTCCTGCAAAATATTAGCTGATACAGGACGATGCCAGCGTACTCTAAGTAAAGCAACGCCCTGCCCTCTACACTTTACTCTCTGCCCCGATACTTCATAAACACTATCACTCAGGCATAAAAAAACCCGCTTCAAGAAGCGGGTTTTGAATTCATCAAACGATTAAGCTTGACGGCGGCGCGCTGCACCAAGACCTAATAGACCTAGTCCCATCAAAGCCAGTGTTGCCGGCTCAGAAACCGCAACGGCATTCAAACCAACAACCAAGTCGTCATGGTTATCGTCTGGACCTGCACCTGAATCGTCAAACAATAGAATTGCGTCATACATAACGCCATCCCACATTGAATCAAGCATTACAGCGAAAGACTGATATTGATTACCAACAACTGGGTTGTTTGGGTTTTCAACACCGCTGTTTACATTGTTCGCGTAAAAGCTGAATACCAACTCATCCGCTGTAGCAGAAAAGCTATCACCAACTGTTGATGCGTTTCCGCCACGGTTTGAGAACGTATTATTGTATGCTTCGAAATCGTTGTCATAGCCTGCTTCAAAACCTAAGTATGTAAAGGTCAGATCAGCCATGCCGTTCAATTCAAGAATACCGCCAATACCGTATTGGCTACCTGCTGCAATTTCATCATCTAAAAAATCGTTATTCGTTGCAACATCAACAAACGAAGGACCTGTATACGTCAACAATCCATCGTTCGAATCTAAAACTGCAGATTGCGCGCTAGTCGCTGCTGCAGCTAGGGTCAGACCCGCAAGTAATTTTCCAAATTTCATTTTGAATACTCCAAATGTTCAATCCATGTAAGCGTCATTCTATTCTTATAAATCGGCTTGGGAGTAATACTAGCAATAATCAAACCTATAATAATTTATATCTATAAATCATAGCCTTATAAAGAAATTATAAGAATACAGCTCATATCAAACAGT
>NZ_LWGF01000662.1:0-1020 GCF_001635355.1 Oleiphilus sp. HI0125 | reverse complement strand
ACAAACGACTAGTGTTTTTAAATATGAGCTTTGTCCCAAAAGGATAAAACGCTCTTCACCTTCTGAGCTATCTGGATCGGGAATCAGCCGCGCCGCATTGTCGTAAAAGACAGACTTGGCTTCTTCGAAGCTAACTCCGTGCTTCTTAATATTTGATGCGGCTTTATTTGCATCCCATTCAAATTTGTACTTGCTCATAATTACATTGTAGTTATGTTATGGCTTGAATGCAATTTTCAGTACTGGCTTGCGTTGTGTATAAAGTGTTCTAACGAGGCATATATTTCTACGACCGTTGATAATTCCATATAAAATCGAAAAATACCTACCCTTACTCAGTACATTGTCAGCTTTGTTAGCAGAGCGAGCATTAAAATAGGTATTGGAGCAAGGTCTTCAACTGTCTATTTCTGTGCATTCACAAACCAGATTCCGGATACCCCAGGGCACCCTCTCTTGCGCATTGCGCAATTCACCTTGTCGCGCTTCGCTGTCCGGAATGACGAACGGGAGGATGGTCGCTTCTATTTATTCCCAAACATAGAATGCTAAACAATAACTTTTTATGCGTAGGGTTAAACAAACAATTCGATAGACAACAAAAAAGGGCGCTCAATGAGCGCCCTTCTTCTTAGATCTTACTAAGGACTAGTTGATTAGTCTTTAGTGAACTCTGGGTATGCTTCCATACCACATTCTGAAAGATCCACACCTTCGTACTCTTCTTCTTCAGAAACTCGTAGACCGATAACCGCTTTGATTACGCCCCAAGCGATCAAGCTTGTTACGAATACCCATGCGAAGATTGTTACCGCACCTACTAGCTGACCCATGAACGTAGCGTCTGCGTCTGAAAGTAGTACCGCGAAGATACCCCAAAGACCAACAACACCGTGTACAGAGATCGCGCCGACTGGATCGTCAAGCTTAAGCTTATCAAGAGTAACGATTGAGAATACGACGATCACACCACCGATTGCACCGATTACAGTAGCAAGTAGTGGAGATGGATCTGCAGGC
>NZ_LWGF01000661.1:0-2401 GCF_001635355.1 Oleiphilus sp. HI0125 | reverse complement strand
TCCATTATCGGTGAAGATTCCATCCGTACCTGTGTATGCAACATCTGAGATACTCAGCGTATCGCCATCAACATCCGACGCTCCCGTTAACAGATCCCCATCTGTAAGCGTGATCGTCCCGTCTTCGTTCATCTGGAAATTCTGATCCTGCGCGACCGGCAGATCATTCACTGGGTTCACTGTCAAATCGATATTGGCTGCAACTGTCGCTTCGCCATCGAAGACACCAAAACTAATATCAAATGCACCGTTGAGATCTGAATTTGGCGTTAATGTGAAGGATCCATCGGTATTAGCCGTAATCGACACATTTCCATCAATACTCTGCAAATTAACGGCAACAAGGTCATCGCCTTCAATATCGCTAGCTTGCACCAAGAGCTGTTCTTGGCTCAGTGTGATACTTTCATCTTCGTTAATAGCATAAGCCAAATCTCCGACCACAGGCGGATCATTAATGGGTAATACATCAATACTCGCCGTCGTAGTATCTGTTAGTTCGCCATCCGAGATTGTTACGCCAAGAACAATCTCTCCATTAAAATTCTGATTTGGCGCAAAGGTAAAATATGGCTGACCCTCGGAATCCTGATGTGCTTGGAAAATACCATCAGATCCAGTATACGTAACCTCTTCGAGACGCACACCAATTTCAATATCATACGAATTGGCTAAGAGTTGATCTGATGTAATGGTGATAACACTGTCCTCGTCCATTGTGTAAGAGGTCGCACCGGCTATTGGAGGGTCGTTTATCTCGATTACGTTAATATTAATTTGCGCTTGCGTCTCCACAACACCGTCTGAAACTTTATAACTCAGTTCAACATTTCCGCTAAAATTACTATTAGGTGCAAAGGTGTATGTGTCATCTCCATTATCGATAAAAACACCATCCGTACCTGAATACGAAACATCTGAGATCGTTAGCGTATCGCCATCAACATCGGTTGCACCTGCAAGCAAGTCAGCATCCGTGATCGTTATGGTACTATCCTCATTGACGTCGAAAAACTTAGCCTCAGCAGCCGGAGAATCATTTTCAGGAATTACGTTAAAATAAACCGTAGCCGTATCCGTCAAGCCCTCTTCATCCACAATCGTATACGTAAAGTTAGCTTGACCGTTGTAATCGCCATTTGGTGTGTAAACAACATTCCCTGCATCATTAATCTCGACGGTTCCATGGGTATTTTCTGAGGGAGCTACACTTACAAGCGATAAAGCATCACCATCAATATCGAAGTCATTATTTAGCAGATTTTCAGGCGTTAAAGTTAGAACACTATCCTCGCCAACGGTGATCAAAACTTCAGTTATATTCGGTGAGATTTCAACTAATTCATCGGTGAGATTAACTGAATCATCCATATTCTCGGTCAAATTTAAGCTATGCGTATTTGTAATTGCACTGCCATCTGGCTGAATAGACGTGACTTTTATCTCTTCGGTTGAAACACGAGAAATCGTCATGTTCTTAACTACATATTGACCACGGCCGCCGACTGTACCAAGCTCGAATTTAGCTACGGGCTGATCTGTAGTGAAAGAGTAACTATCCTCTAGATTTCCACTCTCTCGAAAACCACCTTGTGAATCAATTAGATTGCCGTGTGTATCATACGCACGGATCACAACCTGAGTAGCCTGGTTATTGTTCGCATCAAACCAACTTCCTAGACCGCTTAATTCGAAGGTCACATGGTTGATCTCATCACCTGAGATCTCGACTGACATAACGTCTTTATCACTTAAACCATTATGGCGGGGATCTCCAATACCGAGACCAATATGAGTGTCTTGAGAATTATAAGCTGTAACATTACCGTTGCTCATGGATGTTACGACTGTCAAATCACCCTGAATAAAAGTCGCAACGCCATTATTGATTGATCCCCAATCCTCTGGTTCTGCCGTTGAATCTTCTGGATCAAATGTTCCAATGAAGACGTCCATACTATTATCTGTTGCACCATCATTTGGAACATACTGCAACTCTGTATCGGCTGAATATTCAACGCCAACGATCATATCATGCCAGTTACCATCGGCTGTTTGATATTGCATTTTGCCCAAATCAAGCTCACTATCGAGCCTAATTGCACCCGGACCTGCAGCAATCATATAATCATCTATGGCTGTTGGGGCGTCATTCACTGGGTTCACTGTCAAATCGATATTAGCTGCGACTGTCGCTTCACCATCGAATACATCGAAACTAATATCGAGATCACCATTGAAGTTTGCAGCCGGTGTCAGCGTGAACGTCCCATCACCATTATCTGTAATCGTCAGTTCCGGATTGGCTGTCTGTAGATTCAATGCCGTGAGCGTATCACCCTCCACATCACTCGCTTGCGCCAAGAGCTGTTCTTGGCTCAGTGTGATACTTCCATCCTCA
>NZ_LWGF01000660.1:0-923 GCF_001635355.1 Oleiphilus sp. HI0125 | reverse complement strand
TATATTTTTACTGTACTGACTCGCCACTCGGTTATTTTCATCAATTAAAAACACGGCATTATGCGGACTTAAACGCCCCTGTTTGACCGATAATCGCGTGGCTCCGAAAACGATTGGCGTATCAAGATCTTGTTGAATAGGCTGAGCATCCACCGGCAGAGTACCTTGTATTGCTCGGCCGTATGCCGCTTCAGGCCAAACTAACAAATCAATCTCGTGCTGTGCGATAAGACTGCGACTAAAGGCTAGATGTTGCTGATGCGCAGTTGCACGTTGATCAGGACGAGACATGCCATAAATATCACTTTGCACAAGCCCAATAGACATTTGTTGTTGAGGCTCTGCGACAAAAGACTCTTCCTGTTGAACTTGATAAACCCCATAAAAATATAAACCTCCCACAATGCCTACCGTACTCGCAATAGACTTCATGGATGTGAAACGACGCTCTTGCAACAATACAACACAGCATGCATTTACACTGATCACACATGCACTGAGCAAATAGACGCCACCAAGATCAGCAGCTTGTGCTAGATATGGCGCCCGAACGAGTGATGCACCCAAGTAAAAAGGAAACAGATTCGCTTGCGTGAATTCAATGATGAGCAAAGCAGCCATAGAAGACAGCAATATCCCGACATTGAGTCTGCGCATCGCGACGTAGAGCAGCGCAAACACAGCAAAATGCAAGGCGATGACGAATCCATAAGCTAGCCAAAGCAAGCTTCCGGTATGGTCTTCGCCCCGAATAAATCCGTCACTAAGCGCGAGAAGCCAAGAATACCCAACGAAATAAAGAACACTGCCCATGGCAAAGCCAGTGAGCGCAGAAGAATAAAAGCGCTTGGATCTTTCAAGCGCTAGCAACAAAGGAACAAAACAAGCAAAGGCGAGTAACCAAAGCCCAAACCCGACATTCG
>NZ_LWGF01000659.1:0-65925 GCF_001635355.1 Oleiphilus sp. HI0125 | reverse complement strand
TAATGGAATCAAGAAGATTTGAGGTGATCGCTTCCTATGAAACCCGTGAGATAAGTCTGTCTTTTTACGGGTTCCTTCTGATATTGTTTTATAAAACAATTACTTAAAAAAATGCTTCTGGGTTTATACGGACCCGTGTAAACCCAAGTCTTCTTTTTGCGCAAAAAGAATCTTGGTTTCTAATGATAGGGTGCTCTTTAAGTGATTGGATCAATTAAACAAAAATGGAATTTTGATGATCGTGAAGACGCTTTGTCCTCTGCGGTTTATACGGAATCCCGTATAAAAAGCTGTTATATTTCAGAGGAGAAACGTGAATTCTGATCGTCCCACCAGTGTTAATGTCATTGCTTGGTTTTTCATGATTTTGGGAGGCCTAAGCATTCTCAGCGCAACTGGCTACTTACTCGTCTATTTCCAAGAACCTTCAACTTCATTTGGCGTATTGCCTGGGGTTCTGCAAATTCTAATCGCCGGCAGCTTTGTGGTTGCGGGTGCACTTTTTCTTCGAGGCTCTGCACGAATGCGTCAAGCCTTAGAGTGGGGCTCTTACTTATTAGCAATCGCCATAATTGCCTATGGCATAAACTTTTCTAGCAATTTTGGTAGTGCTCTTCCATTTGCTTTCATAGCAATTTATTTAGTCCCTCTTTTTTTCGTGGTTAAGGCACTTCGTAGTCAAAAGGTTCGCAACTATGCCAGCAAGACATAACAAGGTGCAGCACAGCGCGGCTATGCCGCTCGGACAGCCAAAGCGTTGCTTTGCCTACCTGTGTGCACGGCGTTATGAGTCAAAATGAAACCTACACATGTGTGACTACTACGAAATAGTTGATTGGGTTAGCCGTATTAGTGCACTAGCATTTTTCGGTCTTATATTCTTCGTGTTGGCTAATAAAAACGAAGATCATCCGGGCCGGTGGTATGATGCTTTTATTGGGCCCTTTATCGTAATAATCGACGCAACATATATAAAACCCAAAGCAAGGTGGGCTCAAAAACTATTCGTAGTTACTACGGTAATTTTTATCCCCGCAATAATTGCGGCGAAAGCATGGGAAGGCTGTGTTGCAATATAAAACTCATAAAAAGTGTTTAGCGGAGCGGAGGGTTCGTTAAACACACTGTTAGGTGACTGAATGAGCAACGAAGCTAAAGCTCTCGAAGGTATCCGAAAGGCATCTGGTACGGAGCAGGGGGAATACAGTATTGATGGGTTTGTTTCGCATCATATAGATGAGCTTCCTAGTACATATTGGGAAAAGCATTTGAACACTGAGACCCCATCGAGTGAGCAAGTCATAGGTCTATGACTTCACGCTACCCGACGGCGTTATAGACTATGTAGTAAGTGTGTCTTTCGATGATGACGGAAATATCGACAGACATTGAAATGGAGAGCTAGCGAATGCACCTAAAAAGTGTTTAGCGGACCGGAGGGTTCGTTAAACACACTGTTATAAGCAAAAAGGATTAGCGTGAATTTAAAGTCAGTCTTAATAGCTACCTTCGTTTCATTGGGTATTTATTTCATATTTAAAACTATCTCATTGTCATTTATGCCGGCCTATGAGTTGTTTTCCACTGATCTAGATGCAGCATCGACGGCGCTTTCGTTGGTTAAACTATTTAAGTATTTGGGTGTCTTCTTGGCATGTTATATCGCAATAGGTCTGGCTAATCGTGCTAATGCAGTTCATTGGCAGTATGCTGTTTATTCAATTTTTATTGCTTTGCCTATTGTTGCCTTGGTGGTGTTCCCAGATATTGAGCGCACAACGTTCCCTGATCTAAACGACGTAATTAATGATGTTCCTAGGCTTATTTATTATTGCTTGGCAGCATTCGTCGGTTTGTTTTTGGGCATTAGGTTTAACCAATTAAAAAGCATATAAAAAGTGTTTAGCGGACCGGAGGGTTCGTTAAACACACTGTTATGAGTCATGAGAGTATCGAATGAGTAGCAATGAAATATCCCCAGAATTCTGGGAAAGAGCTGATGAAGTTATCGCTGTTGCCAATAAGCAGGCGGCAGACGCTGATACTAGGAAAGTGAGCTCTTCCACGCTTTATGCTGCGGCCAGGTTCAATGCTTTCAATGTTGCATCATCTGCTGACGATGTCGAAGAAATGAAAAAAGACAAAGAAGAGGCCATACGCTATTTTACCGAGCAATATCGAAAAATGCTTACAGAGAACCTTGATGAATATATTGAAAGCTATGATGAGTACACGCCTCATGGTTAGTTCATCCCAAGCATCACTTATAAAAAGTATTTAGCGGACCGGAGGGTTCGTTAAACACACTGTTACACGTAGAAGAAATCATGAAGCCATACATACTTTTTGTATTCTTGTTAACATCGATAATTGTAAATGCAGCTCCAGAATCTAATGCGTCAGAAGAGTACGATATTTGGACAACTAGAGTAGATGATTCTTTGTGCACCATTAGTGGGGGTATTGTTGCAAGGCATCCAGCAGGCGAGACCAGAGTAATCGCGTATTACACGACTGCCTTCACCCAAGACAAAGTAACTCAATCTCTTGGCCTTGAACTAAATAAGCCTCAGCTAGTAATTGAATCCCAAGATACAACCCTAGCACCAGGCTACGAAATTTTGTTAATTGCCAACGAAATAACTTATAGGGCTTGTCCTAAAGAAGGCGCATATACTCTTAGCGCCAAAGATACAGCGTCATTGATCAAAAATAGCAGACATGCAGGTTCTTTTAAGCTAGGTTTTATGCTGGCCAATGGCAATACCTGCATCATTGAGCTGGGGTACAAAAACTTAGCTGCACACATTAAAGAAGCAACGGGCTGCGGCTATGAATCAATCGTGTAACAAGGCGCTCAACGCTCGGCCAACGAGTTGGCCTGGTCTGTCACTGCTGCGCAGCGCCAGCCCGTTAGCTTGGCATAAAGACGTACTAAGAATGAAAAGCGGACATTGGTTTTCCATTCGCAAAAGACAACTGCAGACCTTGGCGCTGCTCAGTTCTTAGTGCACGCTTCAAGAGGGAAGGAGACTTTCGCCTCGAAGATGTATTGCATCGGCTGTTTATGAAAAGCGGACATTTCAACGAATATTTTCGAGTCGCACTGTTTCGAAAGAGGGCAAATGAAGTTTCACTCTATTAGCTTGTCAAATAACAATAAAGCATGTGTGAGCATTCTTTTGTTAATTTGCTTAGATCAATTTGAGGGGCAAACAAAACACCTTGATGGGTAAGGTTCTCTATGGTTTGCATAACCACAAAGCTTGCGAGTTTTAGATCCTCACTACTTATTTCATGGGCTCGGCTTTTCAAAAAGCTCTCGGTTAAATTCAGCAATACGCCATCGAGCTCTTCTACGCGAGTGTAGCCGTCTAGTTTGTTTAGCTCTCTTACGAGTACCTGATGTAGCTGCGGTTCTTGCTTATGAGCGTCCATAACCGCATGCACCATGGTTTCAAGCGCTTCTTTCAGGTCAAGAGAAGGCAGCTTTTGTAAAGTAGCCATAATGATTGTGAGCATCTCATCAATATGGCGATTGCCCAATTCAGCAAGAATCGTTTCTTTATTCCCAAAGTATTGATAAATCGAACCAACGCTAACTCCTGCGATTTTAGCAATGTGGTTGGTGTTTAATTTCCCCTGTCCTTCGCTAACTAAAATATGAGCGCTGGCTTCGAGTATGCAATCCACTGTATTAGATGATCGGCTCTGAGCGGGCTTGCGACGGGGCTTTGAGGTGGTTTTATTGACTTTCATGAGAATAAATAAACGCGAGTATTTAATGTGAGTAAATACTCATATTATAGTGTTCTGTTATCTAAAGCACCGTTTAGCGCTACGCAGTCCAATGGAGGAATTGAGTTTGATGAAAGAGCAACCAAGTTACCAAAGTGAATCATACTGGCAAAACTACCAAGATTATTTTCCGGAACACCTACGGATTAATCACCAAAACCAGCCCAAAGAGGAGTGGTGGTTGTGGCAGGGAATCAATGTTCATTTAGATCGTTATGTTCCATCGACCAAAGATGACGTAAAGGTGATCATGCTGCATGGAGGTGGTGGCTATGCACGTTTGTTGAGCCCGTTGGCCCTCGACCTGTATGAGAAGGGATATGAAGTCGTGATGCCAGACTTTCCAGGGTATGGATTAACTGATTCGCCGGAAAGAAAGGTGGACTACCTAACTTGGGCAGATTTGGTTGTCGATTTAATTGAGCATGAATCAGAGCAAGGCCCGCAAAAAATCGTATTGTATGGGCTTAGCTTGGGTGGGATGCTAGCGTACTATGCGGCAGCTAGATCAAAATATGTTAAGGGCATTATCGCAACCACATTGTGTGATCCGCGATTGGCTTCTGTTAGAGCTGCTTTCGCTAAATTCCCTCGAATGAGCTCGGCAATCTTACCGTTATTGAAATGTCTAAACCCCATTTTAGGAACACTAAAGTTTCCTTTGAAATGGTTTTCTAAAATGCACGCTTTATCGAATAATGCCGAATTTAATCAACTTGTTGTTAACGACCCAAACGGTGGTGGAAATCGAACACCGCTGCATTTCATGCTTTCGATTATGATTGCAACACCTAAAGTTGAACCCGAGAACTTCAACTCGTGCTCGGTTTTGTTGGCTCATCCAGCAGAAGATAAATGGACGCCATTTGAACTCAGCGAACAGTTCTATCAGCGCTTGGCCTGCAATAAAAAAGTTGTTTTATTGGAAAACGCTGGGCACATGCCCATAGAGCAGCAAGGTTTAGATCAGTTAAGTCGTGCAGCTAGTAAATTTCTAGAAGAGGTAAAAGGCGGCAGGCCAAACACAAAACTGTAATTTCACATTCAGTCAGTTGCTCAAAAATGAATGCCACAAGTCGCTTTTATAATATCGGCTTTATCACAATATCCGATGAAGGTTTTCAGTTTTAGTTCCCACCGCTTTTGTCTAACTCCATGCATTGCACTTTAAACAATAGATGATGCGCTTCGCTTACCCTTCGGGCCGATTTTTTGTCGTTCAACGCGCTAAAGCGCTTTTGTGCCGCCTGCGCGGCAATGACATCATGAAAAGAATAACGCGGTTTAATCACTCTTTAATGATAGATGGCTGATATCCGGTACAACGGCTGTTTCTTCTTTCTTTTCTTGCCCAAGATCACTACCAGTCGGTGCGAGCGAAACATTATCTAGTTCCTTCAACTCTGGGGTAGGAGGCTCTTCGGCTTTTTCGGCAAGATCTACCCCTACTGGGTCTAGGCTTAATGCACTTTGCGATAGCATTTGATCCACCTTTTCACCCGCGACATTCAAGCCACTTTTACTCTCTACTGCCATAGGCGCAGCAGGTGCAGACTCTTCTACCGTTGGCAGAGGTATTTCTGACTCAGGTTCAGCGGCTGGAGCTGGAGCTGGAGCTGGAGCTGGAGCTGGAGCTGGAGCTGGAGCTGGAGCTGGAGCTGGAGCTGGAGCTGGAGACGATGCTGGCTGATCTGTGCTTTCAAGCTGACACTTTGCACCACGAGCTTTTAATGCAGCGAGATATTTATCACCCGTTGCTTGATCTAGCTTGCCTTTCAGTACCACACGTTGACCTGAAAACATTTTTTCGATCTGTGCAGGATTGGCTTTAAATAACTGCGCAAGCTTAGCTTTACAGTCGTCTAAATCCGCACCAGGTTGTAACTCACCGTAGAAAGTTAATTCGAACATCACCCACCTCTTTACTCTTCACTATTCTTCTTATCGGCCTCTGCATGCCATACGCATACTTGATTTCGACCTTGTCTCTTTGCTTGCGCTAATGCTTGGTCAGCTTTAACGCTTAATTCTGAAAAATGCTCACACTCATGAAACTCAACCAAGCCAAATGAGACGGTTAACTTAACGCGCTGCGCTCTAAAATGAAGTGGCAACGACATAATCGTTTTACGCAACTTTTCCATCACTTGCTCAGCAACATCTATTTTCGTAACGGGCAGAATAAATATGAATTTCTCGCCGCCATAACGCGCAACAAAATCAGTCTTGCGCATACGCTCTTTAAGTTCTTTACCGATAATCTGCAGAGTCCTATCACCAGATAAATGTCCATAGCGTTCATTAATTGAATCGAAATGATCAATATCTGCCGCACAAAGTGCCACCGGCTTTTTGTAGCGTTGCCAACGTAAATATTCGAACTCTAAACGCTCGTCGTAGGCTTCGCGGCTTGCCAATCCTGTGAGTACATCTTCGAGTGCTGAGTGACGCTCTTCTTCGAGTTGAGAGCGTAACTTCTTTTGTTCAAGCAACAAACTTTGAACACCTTGCTGCACTGCCTCTAACTCTGGCTGAAAACCAGCGCTGAGTTTTTCTCCGCGTTTGACGAATTCAACGGCGATGTCTGAAATGTCTTCGAGGTGCTCGCGAATCGAGTCTTTTAACTGCTTTTCAAGTTCAGGGATAGGCTGCCCATCGGCATTCAATTCAAGCGCGATGCGTTTTTCATTCACGCTCTGTTCAAGTTGTTTACTCAAGTCCAACCACGTTTGATCTCTCTCATCATGCCCTGATAAGAAATCTGTCATCACCTGAAGTTGTTGATCCAACTCATGCAAAAAGGTATCAAACTGACGCTGGCCTTTCCCCATTGACGCGATGATCAGATTACTTAGATCTTCTAATGTTGGAGGCAGTTCATACCAGTTGACTCGACTAGCAATGCGTAATCGCAAGGCTTGTAGATCTTGTTGCGCACTTTCTGGGTAGCTTAGTTGGCTGAGCAATGCATTTAAAATATCAGCCACTTTGCTCGCGATTGCGCCGTAACCGGGCGTCGACTCAAGTACTTCTTTGAGTTTGGCGGCCCCCGGAAGCTCTATGAAATCATCAGGAACAACTTCAATTCTTGTTTCGATCGTTTCGCTATGATGCTGACCTTTCATTTTATTGAAGACCCCTTCAACCCAATGCTTTCCTTTTTCAAAGACACTTGGTTTATGGAGGTTTGTTCCTGTTGATTCAGGCAAGGAGACACGCAAGTGCTCATCTGATCGGTCTGCTAAAAAACGACGATCAATCTCAGCTAGCGATTCAGCTAGACTTGGCAAAGAACTTAACTCGCCTTTGAGCTTGCGGCGTAGGTCTCTGATTTCGGAATGAAATTCAGGGTTCGACTCATCAACACTTAAACATAAACGCGAGACAATACGCTGAAGCAACTCAACATGCTCACGATAGCGTTCGCTTAAGTTTTCGTTGTCATCAACTTGTTTTAGATAGCGCTGACGCCATTGCTTGTCATCACCATTTTGAGCCGTGCTCATTCAACTGCCCCTGAACGCAATCGTAAAAGTGGTCTTTTTTAAAAACGATCTTTTGAGTGTAGTCAGGAGAATGAAATTTGGCAGGCAAATTTCTGCTGAAACAGCCACGCTTTGAGAATACGTGGCCATTCAGATAGGTATCTGATTAATCTAGTAAAGAAGGGACTTTTTCTGCGTGTGTTTTGCTACGTGCTCGTGCCAATAAATCGGGCAACAAACGCGAAATAAAATCACTGATATAGGACAAAAACAAAGACCCCATTGATGAATCGAAATGTTGCGGATTCGTACTTGCCAAACTAATTACGCCATACAGCTGGCCATTTCGCATTGGAATCACGGCAGCAGAACCAACTTGCGACGCCTCGCTCTGATATAAGAACGCTAGCTGCTTATCAGTAAAACGACCACACACCGCGTTTTGGCTATCTACCAAAGTGCCTAAGGCATCACGCGCATCTTGCTCACTTAAGATATGTAGTTCTGAAGCTGGGTAATCAGACTTATCCGCGAAAACCACAATACGCGCAAAATCGATATTCGCATCTTCTTTAAAGGCAGCCTGAAGCACATACTCGATCTCATCCATGCTTTTCACATCAAGCATATCAAGCAATAAACGTTTGCTCGTTTCAAAGTGCTTGTCGTTTTCTGTAGCCGCTTGAATTAGTTCATTTAATTGAACACGCAACTTGTCACGATCTTCACGAAATACTTGAACCTGACGCTCGCCTAAAGAGATTGCTTTCCCGCTTTCATGCGGGAACGTAAGTTCTTGTAGTAGTGCTTCATGTTTAACGAAAAAGTCAGGAGATTGTTTTAGAAATTCGACAACTTGTTCTTCTCTGACGGCCTGTTCCGGAGCGATCGTTTGTTCTGTCATTGTTATGTTCTTAGTTTGTTATCAATTAAAGAAGTGCCCGTTTATTGCGGCACTTCGACTAGCACTGTAGCTAGATTCTTACTTGTCCTTTGAAGACCGTTGCAGCAGGACCAACCATAATCAAGTTATGGCCTCGCCCAGCCCATTCAATTATCAAATTACCACCAGGAAGCTTCACTTCAACAGGGCTTTCAAGAAGACCACGCTCAATCCCGGCCACCACTGCCGCACACGCGCCAGTGCCACACGCGAGCGTTTCACCAGCACCGCGTTCAAAAACACGCAGCTTTATAAAGCGAGCATGGACCACTTCCATAAACCCAATATTGGCTTTGTTTGGAAAGCGCGTATGTTTTTCTAACTGAGGCCCCAGCTCTTCAACATTTGCTGTCGCAACATCATCAACAAGCATCACGCCATGCGGATTACCCATTGATACGGCCGATAACTCATAATAGGCTTCTTCGACAGCCAGCGAATAAGTGCTGGCTTGCTGATCTGCTTCAAACGGAATTTGCGCGGGCTCCAATACTGGCTCACCCATATCGACACGAACACGACCATCTTCTTGAATGGTTAGCTCAATATCGGCATTACAGGTTTCAACCTTGATCACCGACTTATCGGTCAAGCCTTGCTCACGAACAAATACAGCAAAACAGCGCGCACCATTGCCACACTGTTCTACTTCTGAACCGTCTGCATTGAAGATGCGATATTTAAAATCCATGTCAGGCTTGCTTGGTGGCTCAACCAGTAACATTTGGTCGAAGCCAATGCCCATGCGCCGATCGGCGAGCTTTTTGATCTGCTCTGTTCGAAAATGCGCATGCTGGCTAATCATGTCGACAACAACAAAGTCGTTGCCTAAGCCGTGCATTTTAGTGAATTCAACAATCATGCGACTTACTCTTCAAACACATGCTCAAGGCGAATTTGCTCTTCAAAGGTCTCGCGCTCTCGACCAACAAACACTCGCTCGTTATCAACGATTAGCTCTGCCGCGCGATTCCGTGAATTATAATTCGAGCTCATTGCAAAGCCGTATGCTCCTGATGAACACACTGCAAGCAAATCACCTTCTGCGATATTTAAGGCACGATCTTTACCAAGAAAATCACCCGTCTCACAGATAGGACCAACGACATCATAGGTCTTCGCTTCACTCTTTGTACGAGGACTCACTGGCACGATGTCTTGCCAAGCACTGTAGAGCGACGGACGCATTAGATCGTTCATAGCAGCATCAACAACCGCGAAGTTTTTCTCTTCGTTGTGCTTCAAATATTCAACACGCGTTAGCAAGATTCCTGAGTTAGCAGCAATAGAACGCCCCGGCTCCATGACGATAGTCAGGTTACGACCTTCTACTTTCTTAAGTACTTCTTGAACATAAGAGGCCGTTTCTGGAGGCTGTTCATCCGAGTACCGCACGCCAAGACCACCGCCGATATCGAGATGCTCTAGCGTAATGCCTTTGTCTTGTAGTTGATCGACTAGCAACAGCACACGATCTAGTGCATCAAGGAATGGCTGAGTTTCGGTTAACTGAGAACCGATATGGCAATCAATCCCTGTTACACGAATACCTTCCAGTGAGGCTGCTGCTTGATAAATATCAAGCGCGACATCAATCGATACGCCGAATTTATTATCTTTCAAACCCGTTGAAATATAGGGATGGGTCTTCGCATCTACGTCTGGATTCACACGCAAAGAAATCGGCGCAACCATGCCCAAAGCCGATGCAACTTCGTTAAGCTGATATAACTCTGACTCAGACTCTACATTGAAACAGTGAACGCCCGCTTTTAGGGCTTCAGCCATTTCATCTGCTTGCTTACCCACACCCGAAAAAACAACTTTCGATGCGTCAGCACCTGCCGCGAGTACACGCTTTAATTCGCCAATCGATACGATGTCAAAACCTGCACCTAAATGAGCAAGAATGCTCAATACCGCGAGATTCGAATTCGCTTTTACTGCGTAACAAACAAGGTGATCGTGATCCCCGAATGCATTTTTATAAGCAAGAAAGCTCTGCTCAAATGCTGCACGTGAATACACATACGTTGGCGTACCGTATTGCTCTGCAATGTCTTGAAGGGATGCGTTTTCAGCGTAAAGCTGACCATTTTTTAGAGTAAAATAATCCATACTATTTCAGCGATTAAATCGCTCGCCGCCTTTACTAATCAAGTTATGCGTCAGATGACTGCTCTTGTGCAGGTTCTTCTGTTTCAGGTAAATACAAGGCGCCCTTTTGTCCGCAGCCCAATAACACTGAGCTTACAACTAAAAGCAGACCAAAGGTCTTTATTTGGCGCATGGCGATTTCCAAAAAAGATTTTCTGACATCAAAGATGGGGCGATTATAGCTTGTCGTACAAGCAAAGACTAACGCTAAGATGTGCGCTGCTGGGAATTAACAGCTTTGGCAAAAGCTGTTTCAAATTCAATGAATACTTTAAAGTAATCAAGAACACCAAAGCCTTGGCCATCACTGCGCAATACACCCAAAGGATCAGCGGGAAAACTCAGATCAGTGAGTTTCAAATACGCACCCGCGCGTGTACGAGAGTGCTCAAAACTATGTGTTAATGCGGCGAATTGTTGATCACCATATTCGGTATAAGAGAAGTCTTTACCAAGCGCATGGAAATCATAATGCAAGGTGTCTCCTGCATAATTAGCGAAGGCGTGAACGGGCTCTGCCTCTAGCAAATCAATCCGCTTTATGCGCCGTGTATGAATATCACCTTGTGACTCGGACACTGCATACAGCGCAACCGTTGGCATAACACCGTGATGATGATGCGCCATACTCAATTGTCTGCGATCTAGCACGGTACTTAAGAAAGAGAACACCGCTGACTGCATGATCGACTCGTCTTGGCGTGGAAGGCTCCCCTTTAACAAGCCCCCAAACTCGTCTAATACATACAGATCAATTTCGTTCTCTTGATAGACATAAAAGACTTGAATTAAATCTGGCTCGTTCATCGCGAGCGCTGTTTTCAGAACGGTTTCGTGTTCAAGGGCATAGCTATCGAACCTAATCGGCAAGTAACTGCCTTCAACACGCCTTAAACGTTCAAAGAGTACATCTTGAGTTTCGAACAGCTCAAAACGAAATTGCTTGTTCGCTGCATGAATCAAATAGAAGGATTTGCCCAAACCAATAATATACCTAACTGAACGGACTTGATGATCTGGGCCAAATAATACAGAGCGAGCCTCATAAAATAATGCTTTCACTCGGTCTTCAATGGCTCTCGCTCTGAACGAACTAAAACAGCGCACGATCAATTCGAATGGCCCACCTGCTTGCTCTGCACACAGCAACAAATAAGCTTGTAAGTTCTGCAGTAAAGTCTCACCTACCTCATAACGCACGGCAGATACTTCACCCCAGCTGTTCAGTACAACCTGATCGATGGTTTTAACCAAATTGGCTTGTTGCGAGCTGTAGGACAATGAATCTGTACGATCACTGATTCGCTGCCCTGCCTGATCTTGCTCGTCTTCGGCAGGCCCATCGATATTAATCAATAATATAATGCGTCGAATGCGTGCAGCCGTTTCAAAACACGATTGATCTGGTGTCGGTAACGGCAATGGAAATTCTTGCTCTAGACAATCTAATACGCTGTGAACATCTCGGATACTGGTCGCGCTCTCACCCGGCACTAGACTCAAACGCGTTGCTCTACTCACAATGCCGTTGAAGTAAAGCCAGGCCAGCAATTCCACCAAGCTACTGTTCTTTTTCAATGGCTGGGCAAAAGCTGCATCTGCCGGTGTGGCAAGCTCTTTGTATAAAAGCCATGCCTTTGGATCGGTCTGAAATTCTTGGCTAGAAGCATGATGCAAGGCGAGATTTTCTTCCCACATGCTCGGACTGATGCCTAAGTTGATCGCTTCGATCTTGCCTGCTTTTCGTTGAAAAACCGCGTATAACTTACGACCGAGTAGATTCATATCGGTTTGCGTGATGGAGCTACTAATGGCATTTGCGCGTGCGTAATTAGTTAAAAAGCGATACGCGTTGGTCAACTCTGCCAACAAACTTTGACGCTCCGTCGCCACTTCATTTACACGCCAAGTATGCCGTTCATCCAAGTGACGCAACTGATTCTTTGTCCATCCCCAAGCACTAACTTGCTCCTGCAAAAACTGTCGCTGCCAAGACACTTTCCGCACTGTTCGCGAGAGTTTTTTATTCACCTTCAAATAAAAACTTTTACGTATCAGATCTAGACGATTCTCTTGCTTCTGACGATGTAAATAATTTTCTAAACGGCGATACAACAGGTAATACGGATCAAGGCTGGCTAGGTCTAGTTCGTCGTCGTAAATCGCTTGTTTAAACTCAACCCCAAGCGTTGGAAAATCAGGAAGCTCACGGGCATAGACCTCTGCCAACATGAGTTTCAATGTCGATTTATAAGGCGACTCTAAACTCTTATAAAGCTGCCATAAGCCTGCCCCAACCAACTCACTTTTCGGGATATCGTATAACCCACCAAAGTCGATAGTCTCTGTTTCTTTGATAAAGCGTTTTTCAAGAAGCATTGCGGCGGTTTGATCGTAGTCTTGCTCCATTCGCGGCGGCACTAACCACCAAAGCGGATAACGACCAGCGAGCAATATCGCGGTACGATAAAACTCATCGAGCAATAGGACATGTTGCGCAGAGCCGCTGCTCTCTTTATCCATGCTTGGCACGGATACGCCATGCTTGAAGCGAGAGGCACACATCACAAAAGTATGCAGTTCGAGCCCTTCATCATTCGCCCACTTGTCGATGAGTTTAGCCTTCTCACTCAATACGTCTTGTTCTTGCTGGGTTAACTGATCATCAATACATAACCATGCATCTACGTCACTGGCCTCAGAGTGCGCTAAGGTGCCAGTGCTACCCATAATAAATAGAGAATGAATTTGCGCCTTGTGTCGTCGATCTTGTTTAAATCGAAAGGTACGACTAAAACCTGCCGCGATAGATAAAGCTTCTTTGCTTGGTGCAAACTCCGACACACCACGCGGTGCATCGCGAGACACGTAACCGGGTAACAAGGGGTGGTTAACTTGGTATAAAAGAGGAAGAATTCTTAATAGATCAGCTTGTCGAGAACCTAAACCCTCGTAAGTTCGTTCCAAGCGTTGTTGATTCACACCCAAGAAGCGATCTCGAATGTGTCGGAGTAATTTTCGATCAACACCGTCGGTGTAATCGACAGAAATTTTTCGCTGAAGACTTAGCGGCATAGCAAACTTAAACTTGGCAAAATACTGCCGATGAACAGGCTCAATTAGAACGGTTTTCGTTTAAATACAGAAACAAACAAAAACCGTTCCAATCATAGTCTTCTTAGCGTGTACTAAGTCCCTGTTCAGCGCGCTTCACGGCTTCACGAACTTGTGCCGGCGCCGTCCCACCAATGTGATTACGCGCATTAACCGAGCCTTCTAAGGTGAGAACATCAAATACGTCATCGACGATTGTGTCACTAAACTGTTGAAGCTCTTCTAAGCTCATCTCTGAGAGATCTTTGCCTTGTTCAATACCATAAGCAACTGCTTTACCCACTACTTCGTGCGCGTCGCGGAAAGGCATACCTTTCACCACTAAGTAATCTGCAAGATCAGTTGCCGTCGCAAAACCTTTTAACGCTGCATCGCGCATATTTGACGCTTTAACCTGCAAGGCTGGAACCATGTCAGCATAGGCACGCAAACATCCTTTTACGGTATCAAGCACATCGAATAAAGGCTCTTTGTCTTCTTGATTATCTTTGTTGTAGGCCAATGGCTGAGATTTCATAAGCATAAGTAGAGAGATCAAATGCCCAGTTACGCGACCACTTTTACCGCGTACAAGTTCTGGTACATCTGGATTCTTCTTCTGCGGCATGATTGAAGAGCCCGTGCAAAAACGATCAGGCAAATCAATAAAGTCAAACTGCGCAGAGGCCCATAAAATGAGTTCTTCGGAAGCGCGCGACAAATGCATTAACAAGAGGCTCGCAAATGAACAAAACTCAATCGCAAAATCACGGTCGCTCACGGAATCAAGAGAGTTATAGCTCGGACGCTCAAAACCAAGCAATTCAGCAGTTAGAGCGCGATCGATAGGGTAACTTGTGCCAGCCAAAGCCGCGGCACCAAGCGGCATGATGTTGACACGCTTACGGCAGTCCATCAAACGTTCATAATCGCGTTGCAACATTTCGTTCCAGGCCATAACGTGATGCCCGAACGTAACCGGTTGTGCAGTTTGAAGATGCGTAAAGCCTGGCATAATCGTTTCAGCTTCACGCTGTGCCAAGCCAACAATACCCTGTTGAAGACGGGTAATTTCACTTGCAATAAAGTCGATTTCATCGCGCAAATACAAACGAATATCTGTCGCAACCTGGTCATTACGTGAACGGCCTGTATGAAGCTTCTTGCCTGTAATACCAATTTTCTCGGTAAGCTTCGCTTCAATATTCATGTGCACATCTTCAAGCGCAACCGACCATTCAAACTCGCCTGCTTCAATATCTGCGCGCACTTCGCTCAAACCTTGAATGATTTGATCACGTTCTTGCTCACTCAACACACCCACTTTTGCAAGCATGGTCGCATGTGCAATCGAGCCTTGAATATCGTGAAAGTACATACGTTGATCAAACTGAACCGAAGCGGTGAATTCCGCGACAAATGCGTCTGTTGGCTCGTTAAAACGACCACCCCAAGACTGGTTGGTGGCATTTGAATCATTGCTCATGCTGGATTACCCATCTACACTAAAATCATTGCTGCCGCAGGAATTCTCTGGCGGCCCAGTAAAGCGCCGAAGTATATCATGAATAACAAAGCCACTGCGCCTCAAAAAGACGTGACGCTAACGAACAGTTTTATTCCGAATTTATGTCACGCTCAAAGCATTGCGATCGTCATTTTATGCACGCAAGTTTTGGCCTTTATTATTGCTTTGATTCAAACAACGCATGGCCTGCTAGATTGGCAAACCCTTGGCTTCACCTCGCTCATATTGCATGCCATTGGACTCAGTTCTTGCGTTCTACTCTGTGCTGCTCGTCCAATCAATGCTCGCTTTAGCATCATTGCCCAGGCTTTTTTAGCACTACTTATCGTTATGCTAGTAACGGCCTTGATTAGTTATGCCAGCATACGATTTGTAGAAACCCATATTGTCGATAACGCCAATTTCATTATTCAAAATACGATTGTTGCAGGACTAATTAGCGGATTAGCACTCCGTTACTTTTACTTGGGCTATCTGGCGAAGCAGCAGCAAAAAGCCGAACTACAAGCGCGAATTGAGGCACTTCAATCTCGCATTCGACCGCACTTTTTATTTAATAGCATGAACAGCATCGCCAGTTTGATCGCTACGAAACCTGAACTAGCGGAGGACGCGGTACTCGATTTATCAGAACTTTTTCGCTCCACTCTCAATACACAGCGCCGATACGTTGCGCTTCAAGAAGAGATCTCTCTGTGTAAAAAGTATCTGAATATAGAAGGCTTACGACTTGGCGATCGGTTAAGGGTATCTTGGAAAATCGCCGACAATACTTTGCAGGTAATGATTCCACCTCTGACACTACAACCGATTGTTGAGAATGCAATCTATCACGGCATTCAACCTCTAGCAGATGGAGGAACAATCGATTTTGAAGCGTATATAAAGAACGAGCATGTGTATTTATTAGTGTCTAATCCTGTTGGGGAATCAGAAAAAAACACGCACGGAAATCATATCGCTTTATCGAATATTGCAGATCGCCTTTCTGCTATGTACAAAAAGACTGCCGTTCTGAAGACAAGTCAACACAATAACATCTTTACCACAACGCTCCGGCTGCCAATTCAAAGCAGTCATTAATATGAAAGAAGCGACCAAGATCTTAATTGCAGATGATGAACCTTTAGCCCGAGATCGGCTAGCCCGCATTATTGAGCGTATTGATGGTTACGAGGTATGCGGCCTCGCGAGGAATGGTCAGCAGGCTGTTGAGATAGCGCGAACGGAATATCCCGATATTGCATTGCTCGATATCCGTATGCCCGAAATGGACGGCATCGAAGCCGCTAAACACATCACAAAGCTTGAACCGCCACCAGCAATTATCTTTTGCACCGCCTATGACGAATATGCCTTACAGGCGTTTCAAGCGAATGCCATAGGTTATGTACTAAAGCCGGCTAGAGAAGAGCAGCTTCTGCAAAGTTTGAACCAAGCACAAGCATTAAGTCAGGCTCATTTAAAGGCTGTCAAAGTACTGCAGGCAGGTCAAAGTGCGGATTCATTCTTTATTGCGAACACATGGGATGGCCAAGAAAAGATCGACCTCGACGATATACTGCTATTCAAAGCCGATCAAAAGTATGTGAATGTTATTCATAAGCAAGGCGAAACCTTAAGTAACCAAACCTTAAAAGAACTCGAAGAGCTTTACCCGCACTTCATTCGCGTGCACCGTAGCACTCTCGTTAACACTAAACATCTTAGAAAACTCAAAAAATCCGCATCGGGTACGCACATCATTGAGCTCAGCAATGGCCTCACAACGGAAGTTAGCCGACGGCATTTTAGTGAAGTTCGCGACCTTATCTCCTCTCTCTGAGCCGTTTTAGAAATTTCACAGATCTTTTTTTGTGCCACCCAGCACAGTTTCGGCTTAGTAAGGCGTCATTTAGTCGACACCGTTCTCACTCTCACTATGCCCATAAAAGCAGTTCACAAAAATGTCGCAGAACTTTATGTATGATCCGTAATGTTGTTAAGAAAAACGAGGTCAGTATCCGTGCGTCAACATAACAATAAAGCTAAAAAAATCGCTGGTATCTTTGCATTTGCGCTTGCTCTGTTCAGCACGTCGAGCCATTGTTTAGCCAATCCAAATATTCCAATCAGCGAAGACGACACGATCTTGGTTGACCAACAACCCAATACAAAAATCCCTTACAGTAAAATTGTTAGAACTGTTATTAAGAAGTTTTTTAATCTTGATAGTGAACAGTTAATGACCTTTGGTGGTAATTCTTCAAAACAAGTTGCGAGAAGCTTCAGTGATTATGTTGATCGCACAAAAACCAAAGTTAAGGTCAAAGAGGACGAGATAGAATTTGAGCTGAAACTTCAGTTTTAATTCTCCGAAATACAAACCTCAAAAAGCTCGTTATAATGCCCCAAACTTGAGTAATGAGGGGCAACATGTCCAATCCCACATCTAGCAAAATCCGCATCGCATCACGAGAAAGTGCACTAGCACTTTGGCAAAGTGAATACATCAAAGCGCAATTAGAATCTCTCCACCCTGGCCTTGAAGTCGAGATTGTTGGCATGACAACGAAGGGCGACCAAATTCTTGATGTCCCACTAGCAAAAATTGGCGGCAAGGGTTTATTTGTAAAAGAGCTAGAACAATCTATGTTGGTGGGCGAAACGGATATAGCCGTTCATTCAATGAAAGATGTACCGATGCATTTTCCTGAAGGATTAGAGCTAGCGGCAATTTGTAAACGCGAAAGTCCGTTCGATGCTTTTGTCAGCAATACTTACAACACGATTGATGAGCTCCCTCAAGGAGCTGTTGTTGGCACATCGAGTTTACGCAGAAAAACTCAGCTTGCGGCGCTGCGCCCAGACCTCACCATTAAATCGTTGCGCGGCAATGTAAATACACGTCTCGCGAAACTAGATGCCGGTGAATATGACGCCATTATTCTCGCAGACTCGGGGCTGAAACGTTTAGGTTTTCATGATCGAATCAAACAAGTAATCCCAGCTGAAACATCTCTTCCTGCTGTTGGCCAAGGTGCACTAGGCATTGAGTGTCGAAGTGCAGACCAAGCAATTAAAGCCCTACTACAGCCTTTGATTGATGAGGAAACTAATCTTTGTGTTCGTGCTGAACGAGCCATGAACTCACGACTCGAAGGTGGTTGCCAAGTACCTATTGCTGCCTTTGCTGAGCTTGAAAATGACTCTATTTCTTTAAGAGGATTAGTGTCTGCTATCGATGGCAGTGAAACATTACGCGCAACTGGCTCAACGCAGGCCGATGTAGAAAGTGCTGAAGCACTCGGTAAAGAAGTCGCCGAAGACTTGTTAGCGCAAGGCGCCCAAGCACTTCTCGATCAAGCATACCAAGACTAAGCGCTACAAGATGATCCAGCAGGTATTGAAAGGGCGAAAGATTTTGGTCTGTCGCCCAGAGCCTTCCGCAACGGAGTTATGTACTGTATTAAACTCTGTTGGTGCAAGCAGTATTGCCCTACCCTGCATTCAAATACTTCCCATTGAGCCCAGCCAGACATCAAAGCAATACATCTTTAATTTGGATCAATATGGCAAGGTCATTGTGGTCAGCCAGTTTGCCGCTCATCGTGTCCTGTCTCTCGTTGACGAACTATGGCCTCAAATGCCGGCCGAACAAACGTGGTATGGCATTGGGCGCAAAACAACAAGCGTATTGGCCGAATCCGAAGCTCAGTTATATGACGCTCAACAAGACCTCAACAGTGAAGGTTTATTAGATATTCCCGATCTTCAAAATGTAAAAGGCGAGCGTATTTTAGTTGTAAAAGGCAAAGACGGGCGCAGTAAACTTGAGCAAGGTTTGAGAGCCCGCGGAGCGCAGATTGATCACCTCGATCTTTATGAGCGCTTAAAGCCAGAATACAGCGATGAGCAATTACAAAACGCTTTAAATGACTTTGTACCAGATAGCATCATCACATTGAGTCTTGAGACCTTAGACAATTTGCACGCTTATAGTCAGCAGACGAATTACTCTGCGTATAATGCTAAATTGGTCGTTCCAAGCCAACGCGTCGCATCGCATGCTCAACGCCTTGGATTTAAAGAGATTGCCGTGAGTGAGCAACTGAAACCCATCAACCTGATACAGGCTCTAAAATAACCACACGACACTAAACTCTCAGCTGAGCGCTTAGATGAATAATTGCTAAGTGAAAAGGCAGCATTTTAAGGCTAAGCTCTTACTCTAACGATAACAAAGAAAGAGCATAGCGTGAGCGACGAAAAGCCTGTTAATGAGCCAGTAGAAACAAGCAAAACTGTTCCAGAAACTGGCAATCAGCCATCTCAAAAAACAACGGCCTCTACAAAGCCCAAAAGTACTGATAAAAAATCCTCTGGCTTGCTCAGTAAGTTATTGATCATTGTCGTGCTTGTTTGTCTTGGCACTGGCGGCTATTTTGGCTTCATTTACGGCAAGCAAATCATCGACACTCAAACAAAAATGAGTCAACAACTAGGTTCGCTCAGTAAAGCAGTCAAAGACAACCAGCAAGCATTAGATGCGCTTTCGAATGATCAAAGTAACTTTGCACAATCACTTGAGTCGCAACAAAAACAACAAGCAAAAATAGAATCAGAGCATCAAAAATCTCTTTCGAGCTTGCATCAACAAGTTATAGAAATCACCGGTAATTCACGACAAGACTGGCTCTTAGCAGAAGCAGAATACTTATTGCGTATCGCGAATCAGCGTTTACTCATTGAGAAAGATCCGATAACCGCAGAGAGCCTGTTAGGATCAGCTGATCAAGTATTATCAGAAGCAGACGATGCCGCGTTAATGCCGATTCGCGTTAAAATCGCTGAAGAATTATTAGCACTGCGAAGCATGGCAATTAGCGCAAACGACGAACTTATTGTGCGCTTAAGTGGCTTAGCAAACGTGGTTGAATCCTTAACGTTAGAAACTGAACTCTCCGAAAAAAGTATTGAAGTATCAGCTTTGTCGTCAACATCAACACCAGCAGAACAAAGTCTTGAACTCACTTGGTATGAGATGCTTTGGAGCAAAATCAAAACCGCATTTAACAAGGCTGTTTCGATCCAACGACTTGAAGAAAAGAATGATGCACCGCCATCCCCTCATTACGCGGAATACTTAAAACAAAACTTAGCCTTACGCATTGAACAGGCCAAGCTTTTATTAATGAGACAGCGCCAAGATCAGTTTAAAGCATCTATTTCAAATACCTTGGAATGGATGGCGACATACATGCCCACTAACAATGCATCTGTTGACGCGATCACGGCCGAGCTCAATGAGATAAATCAATTCGATCTCAGCCAAACACAAGTAAACATTGATGGTTCTCTTTCCATGCTCCAGCAGCTTGTCGAAAAAAAGTATCGCAACCACTCCCTCGAGAAATTTAATACGCCTCATCCTGTACAAACAGAAGGCAATGAACAATGAGACGAGTCTTTGTTTTCATCATTCTAGCGATTGTTGCGGCGGCCTTGCTCACTTTGGGCATTCAGTATGATACCGGCTACGTCAAAATCACTTATGGGCATTGGCTGATCGAAAGCAACCTTTGGGTCTTGGTGTCGTTGAATCTCATCGCTCTCATCGGACTTGGGTTTGTCATCAGTACGCTAAAAGCACTTATTCGCGGCTCAAATCAATCAATTCGATGGTTTAAAATTCGCCCAAAACGCAAGGCGAATAACGACTCACAGCGAGGGCTTCTCGCCTTCTTAGAGGGTGATTGGCAAACTGCAAAATCCTTATTAACACAGTCGGCCCAACATGCACGCATGCCTCTGGTGAATTTACTGGCTGCAGCCAACGCGGCAAACCAACAAGGTAATCACAAAGAGTCTGCGCAAATACTCAAGCAAGCCCACGAGCTCGACGGTGGCTCTGAGCTGGCAGCAAGCTTAACGCAAGTCCGTTTGCATATTGAAAACGAACGCTATGAAGCAGCTCTTGCAGTACTAACACGTTTACGAAAACAGCACCCTAAGCACGTATATGTCTTAAAACTAACCGTGCAAGTTTATCGCGCGTTGGAAGATTGGGAGCACCTTGTTGCGTGCTTTGAAGGAGATCTTGCTCAACAGCTAAACTTAAGTGCAGATTTTGAACGACAAGCGTGGGCAAAATTATTTGCGACCTATGCTACACGCCTTAAAACCGAGCAAAAAAATGGTGTTTATGTCGAAAGTTTGGAGTCATCTCTTGCTGAAGTATGGCAGCGTGTACCAAGTAAATATCGCTTTGATGAGCACGTCATTCACGCCTATGTGAGAGAGCTAATGAGTGTCGGCTTAAGTGCTGAATCAGAAGTCATACTTCGAAAAGCCCTAGAAAAATCGTGGAGCGAAAATCTGATCGATGCGTATGGGCGAGCAAAGGGCAAAGACGCGACGAAGCAATTGCTACATGCTGAAAAATGGTTAAAGTCGCGACCTAATAGCCCACGTTTGCTGTTAGCGCTTGGGCGACTATCATTACGATGTGAGCTTTGGGGAAAAGCGCAAGAGTACTTTTCATCGAGCCTAGCTCAGCAACCTTCACTAGAAGCGAGCGCCGAGCTCTATCGATTATCTTGCCACTTGAACAAGCCAGCACAGGATACCGACAAACAACTAGAGCATTTAATGCAGCAATTGCACCTTCCTGAATTACCTCAGCCCCGTTAGTAAATACACGAGGTTAAGCCAAATCGTTAACCCTGCTGAATTTATGATCTAGATCTGATCACGACTCACGTACTCAAGCACGTCAGAATAGAAATTCTCATGCTCGAGGCCTGCATCCTCTAAAGCATCCATTGCTGAGTAAACCATGCGAGGCGACCCCGCAACAAAGACCTTAAAGCCAGACAAGTCACCATGCCCTTCTAACACTGCATCAGCTAGCAAGGAGTGGTGCTGAGTGCTCTGGCTCTGCTCTTGGTCATCATCAGCAACAATAGTTTGAATATGCACATTCTCGTACCGATCTTCTAGATCTTTAACATAGTCGAGCGCATACAAATCACTTTCTTTGCGAGCGGTCCAATACAAACTGAGCTCTTTATCAAATCCGTTGCCAAGCAAGTATTCAATTAAACTCTTCATCTGTGCGAAACCTGTGCCCGCAGCAAGTAGCAAAACTGGTTCGCTTGGTACCGAACTTAAGCAAGCCTTTCCAAACGGCAGCTTCACTTGCACGCTAGCACTCGTTTGTAAAAATTGAACTACTTCAAGCGCTTTTTCCAAATGAGGATCAGCCTGAATATGCAGCTCAATCTCTCGTTGATTCGGCGCACTCGCAATAGAAAAGTATGTTTCGTCTTCACGCTCAGGCAACAACAAGGCTAAATACTGGCCTGCGTAAAATTCTTTCAACTTTCCGGCTGGTTGCTCTAGTACAACTTTATAAACATGCGCCTGCATCTCAGACACCTGTTTAATCTGGCAACTAAATGTATTCATCGGTAATTCACCAGGGCCTAACACCCCGTCCATATAAATTGTCACATCAGTGTGAGGCTTAACATGACATACATAAATTTCGTTCGTATCGTTTGGCGAAACAAGCTCGCCGGTGCGCGTTTCAATACGACCTTGGATTAACTCAGCTCTGCAAATATGGCAAACGCCGTTTCGACAGCTGACTGGAAAACGAATATCAACTCGCTGCCCAGCTTCTATGAGCGTTTCGGATTCAGAGCACTCGAATTGCAGACCGTTCGGCTCAAGCGTAATGGAGTAACTCACTTACCAAACACGCTAAGTCTTTGGCAAGACACCAAGTTCATCCCACATTGAGTCCACACGCGCTTTTACATCCGCATCCATTTCAATTGAACGTCCCCACTCACGATCAGTTTCACCTGGCCATTTATTGGTGGCATCCATACCCATCTTCGACCCCAAACCAGAAATCGGCGAAGCGAAGTCGAGGTAATCTATTGGCGTGTTCTCGACCAAAGTAGTATCGCGTGCTGGATCCATTCTAGTCGTAATTGCCCAGATAACATCTTCCCAATTACGCGCATCTACATCGTCATCAGTCACAATGACAAACTTGGTATACATAAATTGACGCAAGAAAGACCAAACTCCCATCATGACCCGCTTCGCGTGCCCGGGATATTGTTTCTTCATCGTCACTACGGCTAATCGATACGAGCAGCCTTCTGGCGGCAAATAGAAATCAACGATCTCAGGAAACTGCTTTTGCAATATCGGTATAAAGACTTCATTCAATGCAAGCCCAAGTACAGCTGGTTCATCAGGTGGACGTCCCGTGTAAGTACTGTGGTAAATCGGATCTTTACGATGCGTAATACGCTCCACGGTAAATACTGGGAACTCATCTACTTCATTGTAATAACCTGTGTGGTCACCAAATGGACCTTCTGGAGCCGTGTCGTTGGGGTAAATAAAGCCCTCTAAAACAAACTCAGCACTCGCGGGCACAGTCAGCTCAGAATGCTTTGTCTTTACAGTTTCTGTTTTACCGCCACGCAGTAAGCCTGCAAACGCATATTCAGACAACGAGTCTGGCACCGGCGTTACAGCACCTAAAATCGTCGCAGGGTCTGCACCCAAAGCGACCGCCACTGGGAACGGTTTATCGGGATATTTCTCTTGCCACTCACGTAAATCAAGCGCGCCACCACGATGCGATAGCCAGCGCATGATCAGGCGATTCTTACCAATGACTTGCTGACGGTAGATACCTAAATTCTGGCGTTCTCTCTCAGGATCAGGACCTTTCGTTACCACAAGCGGCCATGTAATCAAGGGGCCTGCATCCCCCGGCCAACAGGTTTGAACTGGGATTTTACTGAGATCGACTTGATCCTTCTCGATCACGACTTCTTGGCAAGGTGCGTTACGGAGCACCTTTGGCCCCATATTCAAAACTTGCTTGAAGATAGGAAGTTTCTGCCAAGCATCTTTTAAACCTTTTGGTGGATCAGGCTCTTTTAAAAATGCGAGAAGCTTTCCGACTTCTCGAAGTGCCGTCACATTCTCTTGCCCCATCCCCAAGGCTACGCGCCGAGGTGTACCAAAAAGATTTCCTAAGACCGGTATATCGGAGCCTTTTGGATTTTCAAATAAAATAGCCGGGCCACCGGCTCGAAGCGTACGATCACAAATTTCGGTCATCTCCAAATTTGGATCTACTTCTTTTTTAACGCGTACAAGTTCGCCTTGCTCTTCTAACTGTGAGATAAAATCTCTGAGATCTTTATATTTCATACGGTGTTTTACGAGAACAATAAAAAAGCCGACTCAACTAGCCGGCTTTTTTTAGTATTAATAAGTACTAACGCTTTTTCATTGCTAAGAAGAACTCGTCGTTCGTCTTAGTATCTTTCAACTTGTCGATCAAAAACTCAGTTGCTGCGACATCATCTTCCATGTTGTGAAGAAGCTTACGCAAGATCCAAACCCGTTGTAGCTCATCATCCGACATCAACTGCTCTTCACGACGTGTACCAGAACGTCGAATGTTGATCGCTGGATAAGTACGTTTCTCCGCGATACGACGATCTAAATGCACTTCCATATTACCTGTGCCTTTGAATTCTTCGTAGATGACTTCATCCATCTTCGAACCAGTATCAACAAGTGCTGTTGCGATGATGGTTAAGCTGCCACCTTCTTCGACGTTACGTGCTGCACCAAAGAAACGCTTTGGACGCTCTAGTGCGTGCGCATCAACACCACCGGTAAGAACCTTACCAGAGCTTGGAATAATCGTGTTGTAAGCACGTGCAAGACGTGTAATCGAGTCGAGAATAATGACCACATCTTGTTTGTGTTCAACAAGACGCTTAGCCTTTTCAATTACCATTTCAGCTACTTGAACGTGACGTGCTGGCGGCTCATCAAAGGTACTCGCGACCACTTCGCCACGCACTGAGCGCTGCATTTCTGTTACTTCTTCAGGACGCTCGTCAATCAGAAGAACCATCAAGTGGCACTCAGGATTGTTCTTTGTAACCGATTGGGCAATCTGCTGCATCATCAAGGTTTTACCAGCTTTCGGTGGTGATACCACCAAGCCACGTTGGCCTTTACCTACTGGTGCTACTAAATCGAGGATACGACCAGATAAGTCTTCTGTTGAACCATTACCAACTTCTAGCACCAAACGATCATTAGGGAACAAAGGTGTAAGGTTTTCGAACAAAATTTTGTTCTTAGACGATTCCGGCTTATCGAAGTTAATTTGGCTAACTTTCAATAAAGCAAAATAACGTTCGCCATCCTTTGGTGGTCGAATCTTTCCAGAAATCGTATCACCCGTTCGAAGATTGAAACGACGAATTTGACTCGGCGAAACATAAATATCGTCTGGGCCTGCTAGGTATGAACCCTCAGCAGAACGCAAGAAGCCGAAGCCATCTTGAAGAATTTCAAGTACACCATCTCCAAAAATGTCTTCACCGCTTTTCGCGTGACGTTTTAGGATTGTGAAGATTACATCTTGCTTACGAGAGCGTGCTAGGTTGTCTAGCCCCATCTCTGAAGCGATTTCTAATAATTCAGGAACAGATTTTTTCTTAAGTTCGGTAAGATTCATAGCAATTGTCTTGAGGACACAGAGTTGTGTTTTTCGAAGGATTTAGGAAATTTCAGGGAAACGCGCTGCGAGCGCAATTAGTCATTGAGCCTTGCTAGTTACGGCTACAAACTTAAGATAGATCAATTCTTTTACAATAGCTAGTTTTATTGCGCAAAAAATCGCTTCACAAGCTAAAGTTTTTGATCAAAATACACTTGATGCAAGCAAACCAACTTATAAGGCCAAAAAAATCGGTATGAGTGCCAGCAAACTACTCCCTCTTGAAGATGCTATCGAACAATTATCCTCTCGTGTTCAAACCTGCTCGCAAGAAGAAACTACGCCCATTGAGCAAGCGCTAAATAGAGTATCCGCAAGCGATATAAAAGCGCGCATTTCCCAACCACCGTTTCACAACAGTGCTGTTGATGGATACGCGTTTCGTATTAGCGATATTCAAAAGTCAGCCCTCCCTGTCACGATGCGTGTTCCTGCAGGCAGTGCACCAGGGCAGCTTAAAGAAGGCGAAGCTGCTCGCATTTTTACTGGAGCTCCTGTACCAGAAGGTGCTGATTGCGTACTGATGCAAGAGAGTGCCGAACTAAGCGAACTTAACGGTACAACTCTGTTAAGCACCAGCTCAAATTTATCTTTGAATCAGAACCTTCGTCCAGCGGGGCAAGACTTTCAAGTAGGCGATACATTGCTCCGCAAAGGCGATGTTCTGCGCCCACAGAATATTTCTTTGCTTGCCTCTTCTGGTATCGCGGAGATAAAAACATATCGCCCTCTAACCGTTGCAGTAGTATCGACCGGCGACGAACTAGCGCAACCAGGAAGCGAGTTAAAACCCGGACAAATCTATAATTCGAACCAATACCTTTTGGAAGGATTAATCCGTAGCTTTGGCTTTGAAGTCCGCAATATCGGATGTGTCGCCGACAAGCTAGACGCGACGATCGAAGCCCTCAACAAGGCTGCGGAATCAGACATTATCATTAGCTCGGGCGGCGCGTCTGTTGGCGAAGAAGATTATATAAAAGCCGCGATCGAAGAACTTGGCGAAATAGATTTCTGGCGCATTGCAATTAAACCGGGCAAACCATTCATGCTTGGCAAAGTTGGCGATACACCTATTCTTGGATTACCGGGAAACCCGAGTGCAGTACTCGTGACATTTTTAATGCTGGCACGCTCTGTTTTATTGAAACGCCAGGGCTGCAGAGTAACGCAGATACGCACTCACCAGTTCCCTCTGGGCTTTAACTGGAAGAAAGCTAGCATTCGACGCGAATTTATCCGTGTGCGCCTGAACGAGGACAATCAAATCATCGCGCATCCGAATCAAAGTTCTGGCATGATGAGCTCATCATGTTGGGCTGAAGGCTTCGCAGTTATTCCCGAAAATACCTGCCCACAAGCTGGAGACTTAGTGACGTTTATTCCTTTCTCTCATCTTCTTCAACTTCCTGAAACTACCTTGGATCAGTAATGAAAGTACTATTTTTCGCGAGCTTAAAAGAACAGTTAAATTGTGGCGAACTTGAAGTCAATGAGCCGACTATATCAACGGTACAAGAACTCAAAGAACAGCTAGCAAACCGAGGTGAACCTTGGGCTTCTGCCTTAAACTCTACAAAGCTACTCGTTGCAGTAAACCAAGAAGTCACCGATTTCTCAGCGCCCATTAGCAACGACGATGACATTGCTTTCTTCCCTCCAGTAACAGGCGGCTAGCTCGATGATCCAAGTCCAAGAAAATGATTTTGATATTGCAGAGATTCATCAGCAATTACGCCAACAACATCCAGGAAAAACTGGTGCAATCTGTACTTTTACAGGTTTAGTGCGAGAGTTTGGAGATCAATCTGGCGTAGAAAGCATCGTGCTTGAACACTATCCAGGCATGACTGAAAAGCAATTAGCGAAAATCGTTGATCAGGCGAAACGACGTTGGCCTATCCTAGGAACATGCATTATTCATCGTGTCGGAGAACTTAAACTAGATGATCAAATCGTTGTTGTGGCCGTCAGCTCTTCTCATCGCGATGCATCCTTCGCTGCCTGCTGTTTGATCATGGATTATTTAAAACGAGATGCGACAATCTGGAAAAAAGAAGTCGGCGAAAAAACAGTCTGGGTTGAAGCAAAAGACAGTGATTTAGAACAGGCTAAACAATGGGAATCCTAATCCTTTAGCTTAGGATTCCTAAAAACTTACGCCACGTCCTCTTTCTTTTGCACCAAACTTACTACCGCCCAACCGCTCTGCGGCTCAACACTTTCTTTACCGCCGATAGGATAAACGCAGCCATCGCTCGAAATGCCAAATAACAATGTCGCTCTCGAATCATTCTCGCGTTTGTAATCCTCAAAAGAAAACTCATCACTCAGTTGTGTGAGTTTCACTGTCGCACCTTTCGCATACAGACTTGCCAACTTGGCGTAACTCAAGCCATCTTGAAACAAGCTATTGGTTTGCATGAACGTCTCTGATACTTGATGGCTGGCTCGTTGCTCTTGCTCCGCTTCTTTAAAAGCAAACACATGCTTTGCACCAAAGTGATCAAGGTAGTGATACACCACATGAGCGTTCAGTTGTTTGTAAGGTGAAATCGCTAAGAATTGCCCTATTCCGGTCAAATCAAGATTATTCTCAGCATGTTCTGACGCGGCATTCCCGTAGTACACCGGTAAACTTGCCATTCTAGCGGCACGAACATTTTCCCAGCTGGTATCAGATACAATAACTTTCACACCACGCTCTGAGAATGCTTTGGCAATATCACGAGCGAGTGGATTTGCCCCCAAGAATAAAAAGCCATGATCATCCGCTTCTTGCACGCCTAAGGCTTTCGCTAATGGTCGTGCGGTCACACTCTGCAAAGCCACAGTCACTACAATCACAAGAAACACTAAAGGCACCAGCACTCCAGCCTCAACCATTCCCTGCTCTTCTAACTTAAACGCAAATAACGAAGATACCGCAGCCGCGACGATACCCCGTGGCGCAATCCAAGATAAGAAAAATTTTTCTTGCCGACTTAAGTCAGTGCCAATCGCTGCGACAAACACGGAAATCGGGCGAGCCAAAAATATGAGTGCGAGCATAATCCATACTGCCGCAATGCCTAAGTCATACAGAGCGACTAATTCCATTCTGGCGGCAAGTAAAATGAACAATGCAGAGATCAGCAATACAGAAAGAGATTCTTTAAATTCTAAAATCTCATCGATCGGCACGCCTCTCATGTTGGCTAACCAAATTCCCATGACGGTCACCGTAAGCAAACCCGACTCATGTACCAAAAAATTAGAGAGCGCGTATACGCCGAGCATAAACGTCAGCGTGCCCGTATTTAATAAAAACTGCGGCAGCCAATGACTGCGCAAGGCTTCGCCCAATATATACCCAGAAGCGCCGCCTAAGGTTAGGCCTAAAACTAATGTGGCTCCGAATGTGCCGAGTGTTTGTAAAAACGCACTGCCGCCATCACCACTTGCGATAATAAATTCGAATACCAATACGGCGAGTAAAGCTCCTATTGGGTCAATGACTATGCCTTCCCATTTTAAGATATTAGTAATTCGTCCGGAGGGTCTGACAGAGCGAAGTAAGGGCATGATCACCGTGGGTCCGCTGACTACGACAATCGAACCAAACAACATTGCGAGAGATAAAGGGATATCGAGCGCTAGATACGCGGCAAAGGTTGCAATAAAACAAGTAACAACGGTGCCTGAGGCTAGTAGGTTACGTACCATTTTGCCGTGGCCACCGAGCTCAGAAAACTTAAGGGTTAAACTTCCCTCAAATAAGATAACCGCTACAGCAAGAGAGATAATCGGAAACAACATGTCTCCGAGAAGGCCATCTGGGTTCAACCATCCCAGCCACGGGCCAAGGATGATTCCCGCAACAAGCAAGAACAAAATAGCCGGTTGGCGTAAACGCCATGCGACCCACTGACAAATTAATGAAACGACGCCGATTGAAGCGAGAGTAATAACGCTGTGTTCAAGCATCGAGGCTTTCCTTGGGGATCAACACATCTCCATGGCCCGCTCAACGCAGGCAAACTGGCTAAAATAAAACTTATCTAGCCAGTTTAGCAAGGATTCTCGATACGCCCACCATTGCGAACACAGATGTGACGGATGTGACTGCACCAAAGCCTGAAGCGCAATCCAACTTAACAGGTCCGGCTCCATCAGGTTTCGAAGCGCATACACTGCCATCGAGTTGGGCATACTTTAATTGTTCGGTTGAGTAGACACACTCAACGCCAAACTTACGTTTTGGATTGCGGGAATAGTTATGTAAGCGACGCAAGTTGTTTCGAATCTTCGCCAACAATGGGTCTTGCGTGGTGCGTGCCAAATCTTCAATCTGGATTTGTGTCGGGTCCAATTGTCCGCCAGCGCCGCCGCAAACCATCAATGGAATTTTGTTTCGACGGCAATGCACAACAATAGAAGTTTTTGCCTTCACGCTGTCCGTGGCGTCAAATACATAACTAAATTCTGTAGTGAGTAAGTCACCGACATTTTTAGGCGTTAGAAATGTGTGCTTCACATGGACTTGAATATCAGGGTTGATCTCTTTAAGACGCTCAGCCATTACCTCGGTCTTCATATGGCCAACCGTATTCTGCAAGGCATGGACTTGTCGATTGATATTGGAAACACAAACGTCATCCAAATCAATCAAAGTGATCTCACCAATACCTGAACGCGCTAACGCTTCAGCTACCCATGACCCAACACCACCAATACCCACTACAGCTATATGGCTATTTAAAAACACCTGCAAGGCGTTCATGCCATAGAGTCGGGCAATCCCTCCAAAACGAAAGGCGTAGTCTTCTGTAATTGACTTTAGGTTCACAGACTCTTGATCAGACATCGACTGCACCCTCTAATTCAAACGCTAAAAAGTCGTGATCAACTAACTCATAACGCTTGCGCTTAAGCGGTTTCAATTTACTCAAATCCACTACCACCAAACCATCAATACAGTCTTGAAAATCAGGGTCGATATTAAAGCCGTGGAATCGGGTTCCACCGTCATCACATAACTCAGAGTATTGCTTGTAAAGCGTAGGAACAGAGTGACCAATCAAACCCAGCTGCTCACGCAACACAACAAAGGCATCTCTTGCATCTAAACCATCGAACAGGTGCTGATTGTGGGCCCTGGCTTGATAGCCCATCATGTAAGGTCGTTTACATTCGATAATCGGTGTATGTGAAAAATAGTACTTACCGTAATAACCAAGCAAGAGGTCCTTACCTTTTTGGCTAAAGGCATTTGAAATACTCACTGCACCGAGCAAGTAGCGAACTTGAGAGTTTTGTCGAATATACGCGGCGATCCCCGTCCACAAGTAATCAAGACTGCGAGAGCCCCAATACTTTGGTTGAACAAAGCTTCTGCCCAGTTCGACACCGCGTGCCAAGGTTGGCTCAGCATTAGGCAAATAATGCATTAGTGTCGATGTATATAACTGATCAATCGCAATATCATGCGTTGACCGTAAACGATATGCACCAACGACTTCTTGGTCCGACTCGTCCCATAGAACAATATGCTGATAGTAAAGATCAAAGGCATCAACATCGCAGGCTTTGCCACTGCCCTCTCCGACTAAACGAAAGGCCTGTTCTCGTAGCCGACCGATCTCTTTCAATAAAGAAGAGCCCTCATTTACTGAACACAAGTAAATCAACTTTCCGTCTTTTGTTTTACCAAGCAAACTAGCGTGCTGAAGCTCGTCCAATAACGAGGACCTTGGCTCGGCCGGTGCAATCGCTGGCAAGGTCTTGAAATAAGAACTCTTCCCTTTAACCGCACGATATAACTGTTTTCGTAATAGCTTCGCTTTGTACTTATCTTGCAGGGGTAGATCTTTGTAATCCGTGGAATCGATTATCTCGCCAACAAGCAAACGTTGGTCGTAAACGTTCGGTAGAAACTTCTTCGCGAGTGTTTGAGCGAAATCTTGAACAAGGCCATGCCCACGATAAAAAAGACGTGCTTGTTGTAAATAAGGCTGCTCGGAACTCGAGACATGAATATGCAATAAGGGGCTTTGTGAATGCTCTGCAATGGCAAGAAAGTCTGTCGGCCAGCGCTCTTGCGTGATTTTAGGAACACCTTCGGAACGTCCCAAATGAACAGGCTGAATAATGAGCACACCCTCATTTGCAAGATGCTCTAATGCCTTGTGCTTTGTTTGTTCTGACGACTGTTGGGCTGCATTTAATTGTGTGCCATCAGGCAAGTCCGTCAGCCATCGATTGCCTGTCTCTGCAATACAGGCAACATCTGATCTTACCTGCGAGACTAGGTGCAATAACGCTAAGCTCGAAACGCCCGGTAAAGGATCATTTGCTAGGATGATTAAACGACCAAGTTGTGGGATACGATCAAGGCTTGCCGGATCATATTCAAGACCGACTCCCGCTTGCTTCACGAGCTCGGAAACCGAGGTATGAAATGAACCCGCAGACGTTTGCGGCGGGACTATTTCACGACTTCCTGCTTGCCGCGCAATGAATGGCAGTTTCAGCATCAAACAAATCTCTAAACAGATTTACGGTAAAGCAAATCCCACACACCGTGCCCTAAACGCTCTCCACGTTTTTCAAACTTAGTAGTAGGTCGGTAGTCAGGCTTGGAAGAATACGAGCCGGTCTCTGCACAATTACTGTAATCAGGTGCTGCATCCATAACCTCAGCCATATGTTCTGCATAAGGCTCCCAGTCTGTTGCCATATGAAACACTCCACCCTCGGAAAGCTTAGTGGCAACCAAAGCAGCAAATTCTGGCTGAACAATACGACGTTTGTGGTGACGTTTTTTATGCCAAGGGTCTGGGAAATATAACTGTAAACGCGCCAAGCTGTTGTTAGGCACTTTGTTCTTAAGCAACTCAACCGCATCGCAACACAACAGACGTAAGTTTGTGAGCCCTTCGTCTCCCGCCTGAGCGAGTAAGGCACCAACTCCGGGTCGATGGACTTCAACGCCGACGAAATTCGTATTTGGGTCAGCTTTCGCCATTTCAAATAATGAACTGCCCATACCGAAACCAATCTCGAACACAACCGGGTTTGTATTGCCAAATATCTCTTCGAAATTTAGTTCTTGTTCAGGATCGAGGCCAAAGGCTTCCCAATATGAATCCCACCCTCGGGTCTGCCCAGCGGTCATTCTCCCGCTTCGCACTACGAAACTGCGTATAACTCGCTGCATTGGGTTGTCTTGATCTGTCACTGAAAGTCCTTAATTTTGAATCTATTACACGGGGGAGGATTTTAGATTTAGCGTGATTTCTTAGCAAGTTAGTCAGGGATTCTTATGAAAGACCCACTTCGTGCACATTTAAAGCGTGATCGAGAACACAAGGCCATAACGATTTAACGATCTGTTACATATTTGGTGATGTTTTGCACGGATAGGTTAAAAATTGATCGTATACTTAGCAGCACAGATTCACGAAGAAGCGATCGTGGTTCTGTCTTCCTTGAAGAAACCCCTATTAAGGAGTCACAATGTGACTCCTCTTTTTTGCCTTTTAAAAAGTATCAAACCTTGGATAGCACAGATCTGAACCGCAAGGCTTGAGACAAATGCCCCTGACTAATCACCGCCTGCCCAGAACAATCCGCCAAGGTTCTCGCGAGACGCATCATTCTATGCGCGGCTCTGTTCGATAAAGCCAATTTATCAATCGTTACGATTAACCAATCTTGTTGGACTTCACTTAACGCACATATTCGCGATAAGTCTTCACCATGTAACTCGCTATTCAAACATCCTTGGCGGCGCATTTGTATCTCACGTGCCTGCTCAACACGTGCTCGCACCTGTGCACTCGATTCAGCTTTTTCCTTAGCGCCAAGAGAAACCCGTGCCGACTGAAAAGGCACCTCAACATACATATCAATTCGATCTAATAAAGGGCCCGATAATTTTCGGCGATACTGTTCGATTTGTTGCGGCGTATCAGTACAAGCAATCGTTGGATGCCCTAAATAGCCACACGGGCATGGATTCATGGCAGCAATAAATTGAAAATTCGCAGGTAAGGTAATTTGATGCTGTGCGCGCGCGATCGAAATCGCATTCGACTCTAAAGGCTCTCGTAGCATCTCAAGACTATGCCTCGAGAACTCTGGCAGCTCATCCAAAAATAAAACACCCTGATGCGCTAAAGACACTTCGCCGGGTTTAGGTTTAGCGCCACCTCCTACAAGAGAAACCGCCGAACACGAATGATGAGGTGAACGAAATGGTGGTGTAAACCAATCCCCCTCATCTCTCGGAGTATTGGTTAAGCTATATAAAGCGGCTACGTCGCGTGCTTGTTTGATATTAAGTTGAGGCAATATGCCGCTGATACGCGAAGCAAGCATACTTTTGCCTGTTCCTGGCGGACCAAATAACAATAAGTTATGCCCTCCCGCTGCAGCTATCTCTAGCGCTTTACGCGCAGAATACTGACCAAGAACATCCGACAGATCATCTATTTGAGCATCTAGGTCTTGATCAGAAGTTTCTGCAGTATATCGGCATGTCGTTGCACGCTCAGGATCGCGAAGATATTCCACCAACTGCCGAAGGTCTTCTATGCCATAGATCGATTTTGCACCTAATAAGTGAGCATAACGGAGATCATCCTTTGCAACAAACACACGGTGGCTAGACTCGAGGCTTTCAATCAAAGAAGGTAAGACACCCGTGACGGGACTGCACTCTCCAGTTAATGCTAACTCGGCAATAAACTCGCAAGCGCTAATATCAACTCCATTCAATTGCCCACTTGCCGCCAAGATCCCAACAGCAATAGCTAAATCGAAACGGCCGCCCTCTTTCGGTATGTCTGCAGGCGCTAAATTAACGGTCACGCGGCGCATCGGGAACTCAAAACCACTATTTATAAGTGCGCAGCGCACACGTTCACGGCTTTCTTTTACGGCCGCCTCGGGTAAACCAACAACGGTAAATGAAGGCAGACCATTGGATAGATGCGTTTCAACACGCACGGAAGGGGATTCAACGCCGAACAATGCCCGCGTTTTCACAATAGACAAACTCATTACGCATCCTTGCTCAAATATTGCACAACCATGGTGCAAGTTTTACTTTGCCATCCTTAGCAAAGCTTTTTGACCAAACGAGTGTTACTCGTCGATTTTACTTTGTAAGTCCTGTACAGACTTTTCTAACTGTTCAAGCATTTCTCTCGTGCGCTCTAGCACTGCTTGTTGTGCATCGAACTCTTCACGAGATACTAGATCCAACTTATTGATAACACTAGAAATAACAATCTTCAGATTGTTTGAAATCTCGTCCTGTGCAGCTTTACCAAATTCAGGAAAAACTTGATTAACCTGATCTTGAATCACTCCGAATAATTGCTGAGGGTTCAACATAGTCTCTTACCAACTGTCTAAAACTGGCGCCAAGTCTACCATTGCCCTCCATCGAATCACAGTTGAAGAATACGCACCAAAATAAAGCACCAAAACAGTGCGTAGCACACATACTCGCCCTTCTTAAGCGCACTTTTCAAAAACAAAACATCAAAAAATATTCATAAGCGACTGATTATTATGAACTTTTAATCATTGGCACACAGACTGCTTTATCAGTTCACTACGATGCAGCAGAAGACTCGCTGCCCAGTCGAGACAGAAATAATAATGAAATAGGCGGCATAATAAGGAGACATATATGAAACTCGTAACTGCCATTATCAAGCCTTTCAAGCTGGACGATGTGCGAGAAGCATTATCTGAAATTGGCGTGCAAGGTATTACGGTAACTGAAGTAAAAGGCTTCGGTCGTCAGAAAGGTCACACAGAACTATACCGCGGTGCGGAATACGTTGTGGACTTCCTTCCAAAAGTAAAAATCGAAGTAGCTATTGGCTCTGATTTACTTGATCAAGTAATCGAAGCAATCTCTAAAGCTGCAAACACAGGAAAAATCGGTGACGGTAAGATCTTCGTTTCTGCTCTTGAGCAAGCGATTCGTATCCGTACCGGCGAAACCGGCACTGACGCTGTATAACCATTTTATAAATCATAAGAGCCTAGGTACGGAGGGCTATCATGGAACAGTTATCCAATAACATATTTGAACTTCAATATGCGATGGACACCTTTTATTTCTTGGTGTGCGGCGCATTAGTAATGTGGATGGCGGCAGGTTTCGCCATGCTTGAAGCAGGTCTTGTTCGCGCTAAGAACACGACTGAAATTTTGACTAAAAACGTCGCGTTGTTCGCGATCGCTTGTACTATGTACTTAGTATGCGGTTACGAAATCATGTACGGCGGCGGCTACTTCTTAAGTGCTACTGACAGCGTTGCTTCTATGGACGAAGCTGCAATCGCTGGCGTACTTGCTTCTGCAACTGAAGCTGGTTTCGGCGACATGGGTGAGTACTCAGGCGCGTCTGACTTCTTCTTCCAGGTAGTATTCGTTGCAACTGCAATGTCTATCGTATCTGGTGCGGTTGCAGAGCGTATGAAGCTTTGGGCTTTCCTAGTTTTTGCGGTAATCATGACTGGTTTCATCTATCCAATGGAAGGTGCTTGGACTTGGAACGGCGACGCAGTATTCGGCTTGTATGAGCTTAGCTACAGCGACTACGCAGGTTCTGGTATCGTTCACATGGCTGGTGCAGCAGCTGCACTTGCTGGTGTTATCCTTCTTGGTGCTCGTAAAGGTAAGTACGGTCCTAACGGTGAAGTTAACGCTATCCCAGGCGCTAACCTTCCACTAGCGACTCTTGGTACTTTCATCCTTTGGATGGGCTGGTTCGGTTTCAACGGTGGTTCTACTTTGAAGCTTGGCGGTATCGCTGTAGCAAACGAAGTTGCTAGCGTATTCTTGAACACAAACGCTGCTGCAGCGGGTGGTTTGATTGCTGCTCTTATCGTTGCACGCATCTTGTTCGGTAAAGCAGACCTTACAATGGCATTGAACGGCGCACTAGCTGGTCTTGTTGCTATCACTGCTGAGCCTGCAGATCCATCTCCACTACTTGCTACTGTAATCGGTGCAATCGGTGGTGTGATCGTCGTATTCTCAATCGTTACTCTTGATAAGCTTAAGCTTGACGATCCAGTCGGCGCGATCTCTGTACACGGTGTTGTTGGTCTTTGGGGTATCTTCGCGGTACTACTTTCAGACGCAGACGCTACGTTCATGGGTCAGCTAGTAGGTGCGGTAACAATCTTCGCATGGGTATTCGTAACAAGCTTGATCGCTTGGGGCGTAATCAAAGCGGTTATCGGTCTACGAGTTTCTGAAGAAGAAGAGTACGAAGGTGTGGATCTTTCAGAATGTGGTATGGAAGCATACCCAGAGTTCACTAAAGACTAATCAACTAGTCCTTAGTAAGATCTAAGAAGAAGGGCGCTCATTGAGCGCCCTTTTTTGTTGTCTATCGAATTGTTTGTTTAACCCTACGCATAAAAAGTTATTGTTTAGCATTCTATGTTTGGGAATAAATAGAAGCGACCATCCTCCCGTTCGTCATTCCGGACAGCGAAGCGCGACAAGGTGAATTGCGCAATGCGCAAGAGAGGGTGCCCTGGGGTATCCGGAATCTGGTTTGTGAATGCACAGAAATAGACAGTTGAAGACCTTGCTCCAATACCTATTTTAATGCTCGCTCTGCTAACAAAGCTGACAATGTACTGAGTAAGGGTAGGTATTTTTCGATTTTATATGGAATTATCAACGGTCGTAGAAATATATGCCTCGTTAGAACACTTTATACACAACGCAAGCCAGTACTGAAAATTGCATTCAAGCCATAACATAACTACAATGTAATTATGAGCAAGTACAAATTTGAATGGGATGCAAATAAAGCCGCATCAAATATTAAGAAGCACGGAGTTAGCTTCGAAGAAGCCAAGTCTGTCTTTTACGACAATGCGGCGCGGCTGATTCCCGATCCAGATAGCTCAGAAGGTGAAGAGCGTTTTATCCTTTTGGGACAAAGCTCATATTTAAAAACACTAGTCGTTTGTCATTGCTATCGAGACTCTGAAGATACCATTCGTATTATTTCAGCTCGGAAAGCTGACAAGCGTGAAAGTAAGCAATATGAGGGCTTTTAGTTATGCGTGACAACTACGATTTTTCAGATTCAGTACCAAACCCTTACGCGAAAAAACTTAAAAAGCAAATCACCATTCGTCTTGATGAGGACGTTATTGAGTACTTTAAGTCGTTATCGGCGTCCAATGGCATACCCTATCAAAACTTAATTAATCTCTATCTCAAAGACTGCGCAGCAACACACAAAGAACTTAGTTTAGAATGGCACTAAAGGCTAAAGCCAATTGTGTTCAGTTATGATGCACACAAGGAATGAAAAGCGGACATTGGTTTTCCATTCGCAAATAGACAATTGCAGATCTTGGCACTGAACCATTCTCGATGCCTACTTCAAGAAGAAAGGAGACCTTGGGTTCTGAGCTATCATAACTTGGGTTTAGTACGAAGATACAACAAAGCCGATGAAATTGTAGGCTTTGTTTTGATTTCCTCATGGCCAGAAGTAAAAGTTCAGATAAGGAGTGTACGACGTCTATGGCCCGAACTTAGCGGCCCTTTCGCACTTGTAGTTTCCTTTGTTCAATTAAAGATGAAAGAAGACATTATTAATCGCTCTGCTAAATGACATTTAAATTCTTATTCAAATGCAAAGCACTAATTGCTAGTCTGACAACACCTTCGTTGCAACGAATAAGTTATACTCCTGAACTGATAATAAGTTTTGGATAGTCCTTGCTCAAAAGAGACTTTTAAAATATCCAGTAACTAAATATTAGTTCCAATGAGCATGCCCTCAGCTTTCAATAAATAAAACTATTCTAAGTAACTTTAATAAAGCAACGATTGCGCTACTGGTCTTTCATAACATTCGGTTAATAACGAGAAACAGCTAGGCTCTAGTTTGCAAACGCGAGAAGAAACGTGAAAATTTCGCAAAAAACTTGATACAGTTTCTATACCCCGTGTAGGTCCAGTTCGAAGCGTGACTCACGATAACATGCCATTAAATTATATGAACAAGTGTCTTGCTGAGGATCGGTAGCAATATAGTGCGTTTCTGACGTAACATTAAATCGCGTTTCGCAACAGGGCTCAACCATAGTTAAAGAGCGAGCATCAAGAAAAAACACAGAATCATAAATGACTATATTTTCCTAAGGAGAGATGATTGATTTCAGAAAAAGAGGGGGTCGGGCATGCGCAGCCTCATTGGTTTATTGATCCCGGGCATACGGACTATCTGGCAGTGATCGTTATCATTCTGCTTTTGGTAGGTTTGTATGGTGTTGTCTATCTTTACGCGGCATTTGACCGCTGGGCGGAACGAAAGTCATCAAATACACCGCTAGCTCGAACTATTCCTACCTTACTCGCTATCGCTTTAGTATATGAGATATTTCCCGTTGATCACTTTCATGCTTTCCTCCCTCTCAGTGCAATTCTTATAGCATTGATGGCGGACTGGTCACGTTTCCACCTACATAAATCATCGTCAGATAGACTACCAGCCCCACACTCCGGGATGGAGCAAGGTCATACTGGACAACATGAGTGTAACGAAGTTGATATGGTTAAAGGTGCTGACAAGGTGCGCGATGTTTGAACTTTTATTTACGTCGTTTCCTGCGGTCATACGTTATTTCCAGCTGCGCCGGCGCGGGGAGTCAATGACGGTTTGGAATATGAAAACAGCTGTTTTTTTGTGGGCGATAATGGCTTTTACTGTGTTTGTAGTTATTTTTTATTTTCACCCAAAAACGTATGCAGGCGTGGTGCCTTTTAGGACGGTTTCGGTCGTTGCTCAAACTTCAGGACCAGTGACAGACATTTATGTAAAAAATGGCCAGCGAGTAAATACCGGAGATCTTTTGTTTCGTATTGAAAATAGTGCGCAGCTCGCAGCATTGTCTGAGGCAGAGGCTCAATTGGCGGTCATTGAAGCTGAGCAAGCCAAAGCAGAAGATAACAAACTTATAGCTGAAGCCAGTGTTCGCGAGATTCAGGCTCGATTGGTAAGTCTGCGAGATGAACTACGCGATGCAAAAAGCATACTGAAACGAGGTTATGGTACAACAAATAATGTGATTGAGGCTCGGTCTCAAGTTCAGGTGGGAGAGGCGGATCTGGATGCAGCGAAAGCTCAGCTTGATCTTACTGATGTTGAACTAACAGAGGGTATCCCCGCAAGACTGGCAGCATCCGAAGCCGCGATTGAAAAAGCGAGAACAGCCTTGGATTTTACAGAGGTTCGATCGTTCACAAATGGAACCGTAACCCAGCTGGCACTCAGCGTTGGCAGCCCAACGACTACACTTGTATTGAGACCATCGATGGTCATCATTCCCGATCGACCTGAAAACACATCAGTACGTGTTTCTGCAGGATTTTCTCAGGTTTCGAAAACGACCCTTTATGAGGGAATGCCAGCAGAAATCGCTTGTGACACTAATGCGAGCCTATCTTATAGAAATGCAATACTTCCTGCACGGATCGTTTTACTGCAGCCCGCTGTTGCGACGGGTCAAGTGACCCCCAGTGATGACTTAAAAGATCTACAAAATGCATCACAGCGCGGAACAATTCATGCCATGCTGGAACTTATTCACAATGAGCATGAAGCCTTATTGCTGGATGGTTCGGGTTGTATCGTACAGACCTATACCAATAACTTGGAAGGGGTTTTCGGGCACATTGTCGCCGCTACCGGAGTTGTTAAGGCTGCAGGGCTTAGAATGAAAGTATTGGGTTCAATACTGGCTGGTATCGGCCTAGCAGGCGGTGAACACTAAGTGTAGATAGCTTAGTTCAAAAACGAATGAGAAATGTCCAACTCTATGATGCCAACGGAGCTTTGCAACTGATTTCTGCTAAAGGTTTGTATCACCCTTTCACTTCAGATAAAAGAAACCTTCGGCATCTCAGATAGCCATTTGCGGACAGTTACGCCAGGTCTTGTTTGTGTCGGTCATTCTGAAGAGATCGGAACACCAGGGCCGCCATGAAGGACTCAAGGCGTACATATAATCTCTTCCGCCTGATCAAACATCGGAGGGTTAAATGTGTTTCAGATTTACGATGCCAATTAATTTAGTACGCCTTAAAATTGCAACGATATAGCAAATGAGTGGAGTATGTGATGACTGCAATGCAACAAGTTTTTTATTTGGTTTCTGTATTCGGAAACCTGCTATTTTTGTCACTTTGGATGGTGACCGGTCAAACATTTTTCACGGTTATGTTGGTACTGACTATCAGCTACTCTGTGGTCGGGTTTTACGATTTAAACTACAGTGCGCATACTTTAAACAGGCTGTACCCCGTCGTCGCACATATCCGCTATTTTCTTGAGTCTTACCGAGTTGAAATTCATCAATACTTTATTGCAAATAATACGGAAGAGCTGCCATTTAATCGAGAGCAGCGGTCACTTGTATATCAAAGAGCAAAGGGTGAAATTGATACGAAGGCCTTCGGTACAGAACGAGATATCTTCCAGCAAAACTATCTATGTGCCTGGCATTCGCTAGCCCCAAAAGAAGTTCACCCAGAACATATTAGAGTTATGGTCGGGGGGAAAGAGTGCAGAAAACCCTATTCCTGCTCACGCCTAAATGTTTCAGCGATGAGTTATGGTGCGCTGAGCCAAAACGCTATTGAGGCATTGAACAAAGGCGCAGCTAAAGGTGATTTCTTCCACAATACCGGCGAGGGCGGAGTCAGCCCATTTCACCTAAAACATGGGGGCAATCTGGTTTGGCAATTGGGTACGGCATTTTTTGGTTGTAGAGATATCCATGGTAATTTTTCTGATCGCGCGTTTAGTGAATTAGCGAACCAAGGCGCCATCAAAATGATAGAGATAAAGCTATCACAAGGCGCGAAACCAGCCCATGGTGGAGTGCTGCCGGCGGCAAAGATCAGTGATGAGATTTCACGTATCAGAGGTATCCCCAAGGATCGGGATTGTATTTCTCCTCCAGTTAATTCGCTATGCCGCACCCCTATAGACTTGTTGAATTTTGTGAAACGATTGAGGGAACTATCAGGCGGAAAGCCCGTGGGTTTCAAATTCTGTATGGGCAACCCAGCAGAGTTTCTGGCCATCTGCAAAGCGATGTTGAAAACGGGTATTTCGCCTGATTTTATCTCGGTGGATGGGGCGGAAGGTGGAACGGGGGCTGCTCCTGTTGAATTTTCCAATCGATTGGGTATGGGATGCTTGGAAGCCACCTACATTGCTCATAATGCACTGCTTGGTTGTGGCCTGAGGAATGAGATACGCATCATTAGTTCTGGTAAAACCGCTTCTGGATTTGATCTTTTAACAAAAGTCGCTTTTGGGGCAGATATTGTTTCGGCAGCTCGTACCATGATGTTTGCTCTAGGTTGTATCCAGTCGCAGTCCTGCAATACCAACTATTGCCCTACAGGTATCGCAACACAAGACCCGGTGCGTTCCAAGGCGCTTAATGTCGAGAGCAAATCAGAGCGTATTAAGAACTTTCAAAAGGCAACCGTAGATAGCTTTTTAGAGCTGGTTGGCGCGATGGGTTTGGAAAACCCAGACCAATTGCAGCCCTTTATGATAAGACGCAGAAACGCAAATGGGCTGAGTTTTGAGGGCGGTCTAACATTTCCGCCGCTCACGGAGGGAGCTCTCATTAATGAAGAAGAACAAGCTGACGAATGGTCTATGTATTGGCAGGCGGCTGACGCTAATTCATTTACACCCAAAGAACTTCTTAAATTTTCCCCTTGATAACACCATCTAATGGACTTTTACAACGCAGATAAACTAATGCCTTTCCTGAGAGTTTAGTAAAAAAGAAGGCGTAACTAGTTTCGAATAATCTTGTTCAGTTCGTCCGTTCCCCCAAGAAATCTGCCTAATTAACATCAGAAATTTGCCTTAGCTTTATGTCGGCTTTTGTCTATTAGTGCGCGCTGCATTTATTTGGGCTTGGATTCTTTGCAAGCTAAATTGATGTGTCGATAAGTTTCGAGGCTATGTGGTTTCTATGGAGGGTTTTTATAGTCGATATTCGTTTTTTTACGGTAGCACCATGGTAGCGCCAGAATGTAAAACTCTTTACGGCGTGCTCTAAGTTATTGATAAAAAAAGGCTTCCTAAAAGGAAGCCCGAAAGTATTATAACAACTAGGGATTTGGGAAATGACATTGGAGAGGTGTTAGCGCGCCGTCATTTCCCTTGCGCTATATTTTTAACCCTAGCTTAGTTTTGGTCGTCTGCTTGGCGGGTAACGAAAAACACCTGAAATTCAATAATCTCGTTACATAAAACAACAACTGTTAATAGGTAAATAAATGTCAAGCTATAAAAAACAAGCATTTACCTTGCAAAAGCTAGAATGTGCTTTATATTTATTACGTAAGCTAAAAATTGGCGAAGGTCATTAACGAGTTCTACCAAGCTCCAGACCTTACAGACCGACCGGCTACAAACTATAAAATTAAGCCACACAAAGTGGCGCAGTAATGACAACTAAATAGCTTTACCGTGCGGGTAAAAAGGTATCACTATGTCTCAGCAAGCCAATGGGCCTATCGCTGCGTGTTCGAGCGAGTCTCCGGCCAACCTACGTAATAATGTTCGACAGCAACTCAGCGCAGATGTAGACGCGTTTTTGAGTAAAGGTGGCGCAGTTAGCCAGATTGCTGACAATGTACGAGCAGATCCTCCTAAAAAACCAACAATGAATTATGGCTCTGCCCCAATTTAGGGCGTAGCCAGTAGTAAGCAGTAGTGTAGTAAGAAGTAAGTAGATTTCAGTCCGGCTTTAGGTAAGAAGTAGTATTCATGTGAGCGCGTTTATACGCGCTTTTTTTATGCGTGCTTGCAAAGCACTGCCTTTGTGCGCATAATCACCCTCCCAAATGAGAAGCAATTCTCCTTTTTAGTGTGACGCTGTTGATTAGAAAGCATAAGAATGACGGCAGCGAAAACGCAAACGTGTAGACAGGATGTTGCTAAACGCGTGTTATAAGAGGTTGTAAGTAGTAGATGTTGGTTGAGATGTACAATATAGCAATGGCCGCGACCATGGCAATTGCTGGGCTGTTATTGACGCGGGACTATGTAAGGTTCCTTCAAAGTACGCACAAAATGAATGCACTTGTTAAAAGTGTTCAACATGTCTTTTCACCATCCTCTCATCGTGGAACGACCAAAAGTGGTTACTACCCTGTTCTAGAATATAGAAGTGAAGACGGCCCTGTAAGCTTCACTTGTATCGACCCTGAAGCGGCTGATCGCTTCCATATTGGCGACAAAATTAAGCTTCACGTATCTAAGTCACGCAGAAGTCACTCGCGTAATTGCCGTACTTTTGTCGCATTAAGTTTGATGTTGAGCCTGCTTGTTAGCGGTATGTTGATTTCAGCACTTGTTCCTGATTCAGGCATCGGTTTGATGCACATTATTATTGCGTCGTTCGTTGTTGCAGTTTGCTTATTTGTGATCGTTCGTTTTAAACGAGAGCAAGACGAAACAGAGAACCTACAAACGCTTGATATTGAAAACGGTGACGTGCGCTATTGTTTGCGTGAGCCAACGGCTTTCAACCAATGGCGTAAGAGTTTCTATGACCGAAAGCAAGCTGTTCGTGTTCGTATGTCGCAAGTTTTCGGTGCATGTTGTTTTGTGGCTTCCGGCAGTATTGTCGTAGGGGCAATTCTACCGAGTATTATCTAAGCACCTCGACGCCATTGGTGGAATCGTTCTACCAGCTTTAGAGTGCTCGGTTTAACGCTAGCGCGTTTCCATTCTCCGGCTAAGTATTTATTCGATTCCGCTAGGGTAGGATAAATATGGATCGTTCCCAGAAGTTTGTTTAAGCCAAGATTATGCTTCATGCCCGTCACGAACTCGGTGATCAAGTCGCCAGCATGATGTCCGACAATGCAAGCGCCTAGTATTTTGTCTTTGCCTTTTTCTGTCAGCACTTTTACTTGACCATAATCGACGCTATCGGCAATGGCGCGATCTAAGTCATCAATCCCGTAGCGGTGCACGTCATATTCGATGTTAGCTTGTTTTGCTTCATCTTCGCTTAAGCCTACTCGCGCGATTTCAGGGTCGGTGAAGGTCGCCCAAGGAATCACGCGATAATCTGCTTTAAAGCGTTTCAGTGTGCCAAATAGGGCGTTCACCGATGCATACCATGCTTGATGCGAAGCTGCATGCGTAAGCTGATAAGGACCAGCAACATCACCGCAGGCATAGATGTTTGGATATTTAGTTTGAAGATATTCGTTGACCTCAATCGTGCCGTTTTCTGAATTTTCGATACCTAGTTCTTCAAGACCAAAACCTCGGGTATTCGCTGTACGACCAACAGCAAACAACACGCAGTCAAATTCGATCTCTTTGGATTGTTCGCCAGCGTCGAGAACGAGTAGCTGCTGCGAGCTATCAGTAGTGTCTTTAGCGCGGACAACAGAATGGCCAAGTAAAATATTCATGCCTTCATCGCGCATTTTCGCCAGTACGAGCGAAGACATATCTTCATCTTCTTTTGGCAATAGGCGCATGTCGCGACCTACCAAGGTGACGTTCACACCTAAACGATGGAAGCTTTGAGCGAGTTCGCAGCCGATCGGGCCTGTTCCAACGACAACCATAGATTTTGGTGGTGTACGAAGATTCCAAATCGTATCTGAATTGTATGCCAGTTCAGTATTGAGCCCTTCGATAGTTGGCATGGTCGGACGAGCGCCCGTCGCAATGACGATATTTTGAGCGGCAATTGTTTCGCCGTTTACCTCAACACGCCAGGGATCAAGAATTTTGGCGCTGCCTGTAATGCAGTTCACTCCCAGATCGGTATAGCGCTCGATGGAATCATGAGGTTCAATTTTCTTGATAACTTCTTGCACGCGTTCCATGACAGCTTCAAAGTTAACGCTCGTGTTTTCTACATTCACGCCGTAGGTGTTTGCGGTATCGACGTAATGCTTGATCTTCGCCGATCGAATCAATGCTTTGCTCGGTACACATCCTGTATTCAGACAATCTCCACCCATTTTATGGCGCTCGATAAGATCGACTTTGGCTTTTGTTGCCGCAGCAATATAAGAGCTTACTAAACCGGCAGCACCTGCACCGATTACTACCATGTTTGAGTCAAAGCTCTTTGGCTTATCGTACTCGCTGTAAACGCGTTGGGCCTTAATACGTTCCAGTGCGCGTTTGGCGACAAACGGGAATATGCCTAAGGCAGCAAAGGACAATAAAATTGCAGGAGATGCGATGCCTGATAACGAATCTAATTCTGCTAACTGTGTTCCCGCATTCACGTAGACAAATGTGCCCGGCAACATACCTAGCTGGCTCACCCAAAAGTAGCGGCGCAATGGAAAGTTTGTCAGCCCCATTAGTAAGTTGACTGCGACAAATGGAAAGATGGGTACGAGGCGCAAACCGAATAGATAAAATGCCCCTTCTTTATCAATGCCTTCATTGATTTTACTGAAGCTAGATTGAAAGCGTTGCTGTACCGAATCGCGGAACAGAGTTCTCGCCATTAAGAACGCGATACTTGCGCCTATTGTGCTAGCAAATGAGACGAGCAATAGCCCTTGCACGAGCCCAAAGATTGCACCTGCTGCGAGTGTAATCAGTGTGGCTGCTGGGAGTGACAGCGCGGTGACCGCGACATAGATTAGGAAGAAAATTATGGCAGCTTTAAAAGGCTCGTTAGCTTGATAATCAAGTAGAGCGTCGCGCTGCGCTAGAAAATAATCCAGGCTTAGGTATTGATCTAAACCAAGACTGTAAAACACGACAAAAGCAGCCGCGATGGCAATAATGAGAATGAGTTTTTTGACCGACATGAAATGCTCTTACTTAGTGGATGCTCAGCGAGATAAGACTTACTATAATCAGCTTAGTTCAATAGGCATAGCCCTATCAACGATTACCTAGTTTTTGGAGTTACTTTTGGCTTTTTCGCTATCACGACAGTTTCCTAACACTCGTATGCGTCGTTTGCGCGCTCAAGATGCAACCCGACGTTTAGTTGCAGAGAATACTTTGCAAGCTTCTGATCTGATCTATCCGATGTTTGTGATTGAGGGTGAACAACAGCGCGAGGCTGTGCCATCCATGCCAGGTGTTGAGCGTGTCAGTATCGATTTTCTGGTCGAAGAAGCCAAAGAGCTAGTTGCTTTAGGCATACCAGCTGTCGCGCTGTTCCCAGTGACGCCTCCATCGGCAAAGTCTGATTGTGCAAAAGAAGCATGGAATGCTGATGGCTTAGCCCAGCGGGCTGTCCGTGCTTTGAAAAATGCCACTCCAGAACTTGCGGTCATTACCGACGTTGCTTTAGATCCTTTTACTAGCCATGGCCAAGACGGTTTGATAGACGATGATGGCTATGTGCTAAATGATCAAACGGTCGAAGCATTAGTGAAACAAGCTTTATCTCATGCAGAAGCTGGTTCGGACATTGTAGCGCCGTCCGACATGATGGATGGTCGTATTTCTGCTGTGCGTGAAGCATTAGAAGAAGCGGGTCATGTAAATACTTCTATTTTGGCTTACTCGGCGAAATATGCATCGGCCTATTATGGACCCTTCCGAGACGCGGTTGGCTCAGCAGCAAATCTTGGTAAAGCGGATAAAAAGTCCTATCAAATGGATCCTGCTAACTTGCAAGAAGCGATTCATGAAGTGGCCTTAGATCTTGAAGAAGGAGCCGATATGGTGATGGTTAAGCCAGGCATGCCGTATTTAGACGTGGTACAAGCCGTTAAAACTGAGTTGCGTGTGCCGACTTTTGTGTATCAGGTGAGCGGCGAATATGCGATGCATATGGCAGCATTTGAAAACGGATGGTTAGATCGCGACAAAATGATTTTGGAATCTTTATTGTGTATCAAACGTGCTGGTGCCGATGCCATTCTGACGTACTTTGCAAAAGACGCTGCTAGATTATTAAACGGTTAGCATGATGATGTTTATGCGGCTCACTCTTCTGTTTGTATTGCTTTTTGCCAAACCAGTTTTGGCTGATGAGAATGCATTAATCTCGTGGAGCGAGCCTGCATATGCTTTAGATTATAGCCGCCTAAACGAGCGTATTTTTGACGACTTCTCTTTACCAATAGAGTCTTTTGTCACTAAGCAATTGTCGTTAGACGAGCCTATTAGGATAGAAGTGTCGGCGCGCCCCTATGCCTATTATGAGCAAAGTGAGCGTCGTGTTTATCTGCCGCTATCTAATCTCTATCGCGTGAATGATGATCTACAAGCGCGCTTTCCACATCAGCCAGAAGTACAGAACACTATTTTTAATACAACCTTACAGTTCTATTTTTTAGTGGAGCTAATTCGTGCGATTTCAGTTGAGCAGTCATTGCGCATTACCGGCTGGGAGGCCGAGCGAGTTGATGCCTTGGCAACCATCATTTTGCTCAACGATGAACGTGTCGGCCAAGACTATTTACTAGATGCTGCAGAAGAGTTTTTGCTAATTGATCGTGCTGTCGCATCAATTGAGGCGCAGCGATTCAAAAATGAGTTTGCGGCGGATGAGTACCGATTAAGCCAAGTGCTTTGCATTATGCAAGCTTATGATGCTCAAGGTATTCGCGTGGCGAGTAGTGATGGCTTATGCCAAGGACAATATGAAGCAGGAATGAACTTTTGGTCGAAAGCGCTAGAGCCTTATCTGCAAGATAAATCGCTTTTGAAGCGCTGGCTGGCTCAACCTCGCGCTTCACAAGAAAGTGGTTCTTAATACCAGATAACGAAAGCTGCAGCTGCGCCAAGACCACACTTTTCATCGTGGTTACTTGTTCGACAAATATGTTTGCCCGCCGCATAAGTGAGTGCAGCACCGACTAGATACAATTCAAGATCGCGCTCTTTTTGAAATGATGAGCAGCCACTAAACAAAACAGTCATGGCCACAAGACTGGTGATGATCAACTTCTTCATCGAAGAAACATTCCCTTATAAATAAGTTAGCTTTCGAGAGCGCTATCCTACAAACAGGGGTAAAGCACGGCAAGCGTGTAATGAGATGAACGTGACATGGTTGTCAGCGAATGCTGTAAACAATGTTAAAAAGAGCCTAGAAGAGTTCTACGTCGTCGTCACTTGGTGGTTCTGGTTCAGATTTTGTGACGACATTTTTTGTTAACGCTTCTACCGCTGTGATCGAGCTGATTAGACTATGAAAGTGCAATTCTAAGGCATCGCTATTTTGATAGAGCACTTCCATTGAATCAAAGGCTTCACTTGAGAGTTGCAGCAGCTTCGCTTCTTGTTCTTCTGTGAGATCTAAAGTCATCGCAGCGATGTGTAACTCGTCCGATAGATTCTTCATAATATCGCGCGCATACATCTGAGTTTCTGCCGAGACCGATTTGATTAAATCCATAATTGAATTCACTTGGTCATGCTGGCTATTAATCAAGTTATTGACGGCGATGGTTCGGGCTTTTGCTTCAGCCAGAGCTGCGCCTTGCAACAGAATGTCGCGTAATCGACCGTACTTTTCTTGATCTTCCCAAGGAGCATTTGTCACAACCATAACAAGATATTCGAGTTTGAAAACTAAAATGCGATTCTTTGAAAGAACACGAATGTCCGTTGTAATTGCTTCATCAAGAATCTTTTCAGCGGCCCCGTGAACAGCGCCCTCTGGGTAATAATGTCGTTCGTTGTTGTCGAGAATTAGGGTATAGGTCGACAACTCCATGCTGTTGCATAGTCGGAACAGAGCGTTTGCCACATCATCGATGCTGCTCGATTCTTGCAACCACTCGACTAATTGCATTAATAAGCCAATTTCTGATGCTGCCCGCATTGCTGTTAATGCAGTATCAGTGCTTGTTTTTAATTTTCTTGGTTATGTTTTTTTAGCTTCACAAACGACTGAAGCTTATTCTCCACCCGCTTTTTTTCCCAGTTGTGTCCGATATAACTATCCAAAGGCAAGGTGGTTAGCATGTTACAGGGCTTCTGCTCTAGTGAATCATCGATAAAGCCCAGCATTGTTGGGGTGTTTTCGGGGAAGCTCTGCTCTAGATGGTCAATGAGAGCGTGGTAGTCAACGTTTTCGACGATATCGAAAAGAATGGCGTGCGGATGATGCGCAATGCCTTTCACAACATCGTCATTTGAGCTTAATGATGCTGTGTCGGTAGGAAGTGTGAGATGCAGTGATCCTTCGAGTTCATTTAACTCGCCGTAACTCGAGCTATCGCGTCCTGCAGCGTGAAAAAACACGACTTTTTGTGCACCCATCAAAAAACATCTCTACTGACTTAATGTGGAAGCAAGTCTAGTACAAGATTTTGGGAATGCTCAAAATAGAAATTTAGGAAATATTTCCTGTTACTCGAACGCGTTTTGAGCCCTTTATTTGCTCTGTATTGGACACTTGTCGGCGCTCAACTTCTGTGTCTATCCAGTTTTTCAGGGCGATGATTAGACCCATGCCGACGAAGGCTCCAGGAGGCAATATCGCAAACAGGAAGTTACTGTAATCATCGACAAGTGTAATCTCCCAAGCATGCGCCATGTCACCGAAAATGAGGTGCATGTTGCTAAATAATGCTCCTTGGCCAATCACTTCGCGTGCAGCGCCCAAAAGAACCAACACGATGAGAAATCCTAAGCCCATCATAAAGCCATCAACTGCGGCGAAAAGTGGATTGTTCTTACTAGCATAGGCGTCGGCACGTCCTAAAATCGCACAGTTAGTTACGATTAACGGAATGAAAATGCCTAGAATCTGGTACAACTCATAGGTAAAGGCTTGCATGAGTAGCTCCGCGCAAGTTACGAGCGAAGCAATAATCATTACGAAAGCAGGAAGGCGAATAGAGTCGTTCACATAGTTCCGAATCAAAGACACCGCGATATTCGACATCAACAATACCAGCATCGTTGCTAAGCCAAGACCAATCGCATTGACGACGGTTCCTGTTACGGCTAACAGCGGGCACAAACCGAGTAATTGAACGATTGCTGGATTATTAGACCAGAGACCATTCTTACTTAGGGTTTTGATTTCAGTTAAATTCGACATCGTTATTCCTGCCTAATGTGGCTTTAAAGACTCAGCTTAGATTTTGGTGCTTGAGATAAAAGCTGATCTTGGTGTGTCTCGAAAAAAGTTAGAGCGTCGTATACCGCCGAAACAATGGCACGTGGAGTGATGGTCGCGCCGGTGAGTTGATCGAATTCGCCACCATCCTTTTTAACATTCCATGCTTCGGTATCTGTGTTTGATAGAGACTTTTCGTTAAAACTTAGAATCCAATCTGACTTGCTCAATTCAATTTTATCGCCAAGCCCTGGTGTTTCTTTGTGAGTAAGCACTCTGACGCCGATTAACTCTCCGTCAATACCTACAGCAATAAGTAACTCAATCGGAGCGGTGTAACCATCGGGCGCAGTCCATGGGAAAATTAAGCTTGTCGTACGCGCATCTTTCTTTGCAAGGAATACTTCTCGTTCGACGCCTTGATAGCTTAGTAAATAGCTATCAGCGAGAAGGTCATTGCTACGCAGAGATTCAGGAACAAGGGCGTATAAGGCCGCTAGACGAGCTTTCTTTTCTTGTTCAGCGATTCGTTCACTCGTATTGGTTTGTACAAGTGCGACTAAGCCAGCCGTTAATATAGCGAATAAGCCGAGACCAATCGCAGCACGCACTGCTGACTGAAAAGTACTTGGCGTTTCGTTTGGCTGATCGTTTTGATCCATATCGCTCATAATTCTTATACCTTCGCCTTAGGGCCGCGTTTTGCTTTGTTATGGCCAAAGGTTCGCGGTTGCGTATAGACATCGATTAGGGGGGCTGCAAAGTTCATCAGTAGCACAGCGAAAGCAATTGCATCAGGGTAAGAGCCCCAGGTTCGAATAATGTAGGTAAATAAGCCAACACCTAGACCAAAAATAAAACGACCGCGTGGTGTTGTTGATGAAGAGACTGGGTCCGTTGCGATAAAGAAAGCACCAAACATCGTCGCACCCGCAAGTAAGTGAATACTTAATGGCACGGCTTGGTCGGGGTTAGACGAAAATAAAATTGATGGAAGTGCTAAGCCGAGTAATACGCCTGCAGGTGTCTGCCAAGGTATGATTCTTAGTGCCAGAAGACCAAGACCGCCAAGTAAGAAGGCTACATTTACCCATTCCCAACCAAGAACGATTCCCGAACCAAAGATGTCTTGGCTGGTAATCGCTTCATAAGTGCTCGCTTTCACCTCATGCTTATATACGTCTAAGGGTGTCGCGCCAGAGTATCCGTCGGGAGCATTCTCTATTTCCCAAATGCTAGCGAGCGTTTGTTGGACGCTAGGGAAATTTTCTTGAAGTGTGGTCGGGCTTGCCCAGTTGCTCGTCATAGCAAGAGGGAAGGAGATGAGCACGAGCGCATAGCCAGCCATAGCCGGGTTGAACGGGTTGTAGCCCAGACCGCCATAGAGTTGCTTCACAAAGATAATTGAGAAACTTGCGGCAATAACGCTTATCCACCATGGCGCTAATGGTGGTAGCGCTATTCCTAGCAGCACCCCTGTCAGCAAGGCACTGTAATCACTTAAGTAAAAACCGATACGACGTTTGCGTAAGGCTAAAATAGCAGCTTCGCTGAGCACTGCGGTAATACTGCAAAGGAGCACATTATGTAGGTTGCCCCAGCCGAAAAAGTAAGTTTGCGCGATCAAGCCCGGAATACATAACAGGATAACCCAGCGCATGATGCTAGAGGTGCTTTGATTTTGTTTAGTATGTGGTGAGCTTCGAGTAAGTAGTCCCATTATTTTTCAACCTCTTGGCTCTTAGCTTGTGCTAGTGCGTCTTGCGCGGCTTTTACACGCACGTTGTTTTTATCAACGGCGCGTTGGAATTTTTCGACGTTCTCGGGAGCATTAGCTTTTGCGTCTTCGAGCGTATCGATCATCTTATCGAGTTTGGCCTGCGCTTTTTCTAGATTAGCTTCTAATACCTCAACATGGACTGTTTCAGTTTTCGGCTCTGGTTTATTCTCTGATGAGGCCGCTTGTGCATCGTTCAATGCTTGCTTCGCTTGTTCTACGCGAGCTTTATTTTTATCAACGGCGCGTTGGAATTTTTCGACGTTCTCGGGTGCGTTAGCTTTTGCATCTTCGAGCGTATCGATCATCTTATCGAGTTTCGCCTGCGCTTTATCGACATTGCTTTGCAGCGTTTCAAGGGACACTTCTGGGACCGCTTGTGGTGTTGGCGCGCTAACGGTTTGCGCTTTTTCTAGTGCTTGTTTCGCCTGATTCACGCGTAGTTGATTTTTCTCGACCGCGCGCTGCAGTTTGGCAACATTATCCGGTGCATTGGCCTTGGCATCTTCGAGTGCATCGATCATCTTATCGAGCTTGCTTTGGGCTTTGTCTAAGTTGCCTTGTAATTCTTCAACGGAGACTTGTGCCGAAGCGGTTTCTGCTTTGCTCGCGTTTTTGCGCGCTAATGCTGCTTCAATAGCGGCTTTTTTGGGATCAACAGATTCGGCATTGGCTGCCGCTGCTTTTTTCTCGGCTTGTAATTTCGCTGCTGCTTCTGCGCGTGCTTTTCGTTTCGCTTCTTTTTCTTGCGCTTCACGTTCTAAACGTTCTTGGCGTGCTTCAAAACGAATACGGGCTTTTTCTGATTTGTCTGTGTCCAGGCGTTTTGCTTTTATCTCACCTTTTGCGTGTCGGTAGTGCTGAACGAGTGGAATGGAACTAGGACAAACATAGGCACAGGCGCCACATTCGATGCAATCGAATAGATTGTGCTGTTCAGCTTTTTCATACTCGGCAGAACGAGAGAACCAATATATTTGCTGAGGCAATAACTCTGCTGGGCAGGCTTCTGTACAAAGGCCACAGCGGATGCAGGCTTGAGCTTGATCTTCAAATGGCAACTCTTTGGCAGACGGCGCAAGAATACAGTTTGTTGTTTTAACGACCGGCGTATCGAGCTGTTCGATGGTGTAACCCATCATTGGACCGCCAATGATTAAGCGCGCATCGCGACTATCTTGAAACTGAAATTCCTGGAGCAAGTGCGACATCGGTGTACCGATAAGCGATTCAACATTGCATGATTTTTTGAACTGATCACCGGTGAGCGTTGTGATGCGCGAGATCAATGGCTCTCCGTAGCGAACTGCGCGATACACTGCACGAGCCGTTGCGACATTTTGGCATACGACGCCGATATCGGCAGGGATGCCGCCGCTAGGCACTTCTTCACCTGTCAGAATATAGATAAGCTGTTTTTCGCCACCAGATGGGTATTTAGTGGGGATGACTGCCAGTTCAATCGTGTATTGGCTGGCACTAGTATGGCCTTGATGTTCGGCAAGTGCTTCTTGAATTGCGGTATAAGCTTCAGCCTTGTTGTCTTCGATCGCTAATACGATATGTTGCGGCTCAAGTAGGCGCGCCATGATCTCTATGCCGCGTAGCATTTCGTCGGCATAGGTGCGCATTAACATGTCATCGGAGGTGATATATGGCTCGCACTCCACACCATTAATGACCAATGTTTTGAGTTTCTTTTGGTTTGCTGGGTGGAGTTTTACTTCACTTGGAAAGCCAGCTCCGCCCATGCCAGCAACGCCCGCACGACGAATACACTTAAGGACCTTTTCGCGCTCAAGATTTAGATAATCTTCATGTGCTTCTAGTTCGCACCATTGATCTTCGCCGTCGGTATCAATGACAACACATGGAGCGCTTAATCCTGATGGGTGTGCGATGGCTTGATCGCTTATTTCTCGAACCACACCAGAGCTTGGTGCGTGCACACAGGCGCTGATTACACCATCTGCGTCTGCAATTAATTGGCCTTTCAGAACTCGGTCGCCAGCGTTCACAAGGACCTTTGCGGACTTCCCTACGTGTTGTTGAAGCGGAACGATGAGTGTCGAAGGTAGACTCGTTTTTTGTATACCTAGTTGGGTACTTTGTGTCTTGTTTTCTTCAGGGTGTATACCGCCGTGAAAGTCATGCAGTGTGCGTGAATTAGTATGCGCAATACGAAGCTTTGCCATTATGCTGCACCTTTATCTGTCGTTATGATCGACGACTGCGGTGCTGACCAGTGCCAACCTGCAATGCCATTGTCTACTTCAACCATGTCGATACAGTCGACTGGGCAAGGCTCAATACACAGATCACAGCCTGTACATTCTGATGCGATGACCGTATGCATGTGCTTGGCTGCGCCTAATATTGCATCGACCGGACACGCCTGAATGCATTTGGTACAGCCAATGCATTCGTCTTCGCGAATGACGGCCACTTGCTTCGCTTTTTCTTCACCATGCTCTGCATCGAGTGGTAAAGGCTCGACATCTAAAAGATCTGCAAGAGCTTGGATCGTTGCTTCACCACCAGGCGGACACTTATTAATGTCTTCACCATTTGAGATGGCTTCAGCATATGGGCGGCATCCTGGGTGACCACATTGTCCACATTGAGTTTGGGGTAGTAGATCATCAATTTGATCAACGATAGGGTTGCCTTCTACACGAAAACGTATCGCTGCAAATCCTAAAATCGCACCAAAGACTGCGGCTAAGCTTAATAAAACGATAATTGCGGTTACTGCAATGGACATTAGAACGCCACCAATCCGGTAAAGCCCATAAATGCTAATGACATAAGACCAGCGGTGATCATTCCGATAGCTGAGCCTCTAAATGCATTCGGAATATCAGCAAATGCGAGGCGTTCTCGCATCGCTGAAAACAAGATCATAACGAGAGAAAACCCAATCGCTGCGCCGAAGCCATACAGAATGGATTCGACAAATCCGTTTTGTTTTTTGATGTTGAGTAAAGCAACGCCAAGTACTGCGCAGTTTGTTGTGATCAACGGAAGGAAAATACCCAGTACGCGGTACAACAAAGGGCTTGTTTTGCGTACAACGAGTTCTGTGAATTGCACGACAACTGCAATAACTAGAATGAAAGAGATCGTCTGCAAATACGCAAGATCGAAAGGTTCTAGTAGATAGGTGTATACGAGATACGCACACACTGAAGACAAAGTAAGCACGAAGGTTGTCGCAAAGGACATCCCCATTGCCGTTTCAAGCTTATTCGATACACCCATGAATGGGCATAAACCGAGGAACTGCACGAGCACAAAGTTGTTGACCAAAATTGTGCTCACTAATATGAGTAGATATTCCGTCATGCTGCTTACTTCTCAGGCGTCTCACATAATTCGCATGCCAGGCTGAGCGCCTTCATGAGGTTCAAGAAGCCAAATGTCTTTGCCACCAGGGCCCGCTGCTAGAACCATACCTTCAGACATACCGAACTTCATTTTTCTTGGTTTGAGGTTGGCAACCATCACCGTATGCTTACCAATGAGATCTTCAGGCGCATAGGCAGACTTGATACCTGAGAACACTTGTTTTTCGGTGAAGCCTAAATCAAGCGTTAGCTTGAGTAGTTTTTTCGCACCATCAACGTGTTCAGCGTTTTTGATAAGGGCTACGCGTAAATCAACTTTGGCGAAGTCATCAAACTCAATTTCGTCTGCAATCGGCTCGGCATTATTTTCTTGTTTGGCCGACGCATCGTATTTCTTACCTAATTGCGCTTCGGCAGCTGCAGCTTCTTTTGAAGCCTCAAGCATAGAATCGATTTTAGGCATTTCGACACGTGTCATAAGTGGCTTGAACTTCGTAATGGCATGCGCTGTCAGGAGAGTTTCTCGCGCATTCCACGATAATTCTGTATTAAGAAAGGCCTCTGATTTTTCACGCATGACAGGCAAAATTGGGCCAAGATACGTCATTAACTGGCGGAACATGTTTATGCCGTTGGAGCAGATCTCGTGCAGAAGCTCGCTCTGCTCAGGATCTTTTGCAACAACCCATGGTGCCTGTTCATCGATATATTGGTTTGCGATATCCGCAAGCTCCATAATTTTACGTACGGCTTTACCAAACTCTCGGCCTTCATAGAAATCAGCGATTTGATCACCGGCTTCGATGAATTGCTGCAGCAGCTCGTTGTTTGCTTGAGCAGCCAATTGTCCATCGAACTTTTTAGTGATAAATCCTGCGCAACGGCTCGCAATATTGACGACCTTGCCAACCAAATCCGAATTAACTCGCTGAGCAAAATCTTCGAGGTTTAAGTCGAGATCATCGACATTCGACGTTAATTTTGCCGCGAAGTAATAACGTAAGTACTCTGGATCTAGATGTTCAAGATAGGTGCTTGCTTTAATAAATGTCCCACGAGATTTCGACATTTTTTTGCCGTTAACAGTGACAAAACCGTGCGCATGAACGGCAGTAGGCGTTCTACAGTCAGCGCAGCTCAGCATTGCTGGCCAGAACAAAGCATGGAAGTTGATAATGTCTTTACCAATAAAGTGGTATAGCTCTGTGATTGAGTCTTTCTTCCAATATTCGTCAAAATCCAGATCGTCACGACGATCACAGAGATTTTTGAAACTCGCCATGTAACCGATCGGAGCATCTAGCCAAACGTAGAAGTACTTGCCTGGTTGCTCCGGAATTTCAAAACCGAAATATGGCGCATCACGCGAGATATCCCACTCTTGAAGTCCGGCATCTAACCATTCAGAAAGCTTATTTGCGATTTGATCTTGCAGCGTGCCACTGCGTGTCCATTCGCTTAAAAAGTTTTGGAATTCAGGAAGTTTGAAAAAGAAGTGTTCAGAGTCTTTTTCAATTGGTGTAGCACCAGAAATTACAGAAACAGGGTTGATCAACTCCATTGGTGAATAGGTTGCACTGCAGTTCTCGCAGTTATCACCATATTGATCTTCAGCGCCACATTTCGGGCAGGTTCCTTTAACAAAACGGTCTGCTAGGAACAGTTCTTTTTCAGGGTCGTATGCTTGCGTAATGCTACGACGGGCGATCTTTCCGTTTTTGTCTAGTGCGGTGTAGATTGATTCTGCGAGCGTTTGGTTTTCAGGTGAATGCGTTGAATAGTAGTTATCAAAACCGACTGAAAATCCAGCAAAGTCGCGCTGGTGCTCTTGGTTGATGCGATCAATTAGTTGTTCTGGTGTAATGCCTTCTTTTTCGGCGCGTAACATGATGGCAGTGCCATGCGCATCATCGGCACACACATAAGTACATTGTTCTCCGCGGCTCTTTTGAAAACGTACCCAAATATCCGTTTGAATATACTCAAGTAAATGGCCTAAGTGAATCGGGCCGTTCGCATAGGGTAGAGCACTAGTAACAAGAATTTTACGCACTGAATAAGTCTCTCAAACATTCAAAAGGAAGTTGTGATCGCACTGCTAAGCTGCATGAGCCTAGCACAGAAAAATGCGGCGCTATCATACCGATCTAAGCGATACTTTTCATCTTTCTTACGCTTATATGCTTAGATTCGCTTTATAAGCTTGAATTTTTTTTATCTGCCTCGATTTAGTGGAGGGGTGAAGCCAACTTTCAAGTCAGTGTTATGTATAAGGGGATAAGTTATGAGTCAGGTCAACGCTGAAGAATTAAAGGATGCGATTGCGCAATACATCGACCCTTATTTACAACAAAATTTGTATGACATTGGTGCAGTTAAATCGGTTGAGGAGATAGACGGAAAGGTCTCGGTTCGTATAGAACTGCCCTATGCAAGCTTAGGGTTACACGGCGCAGTGCAGCAACTGCTCAGTACTCAGATTGAATATTTAGATGGGGTAGCGAGTGTAGATGTCCAAGTGGGACAACGCGTGCTTGCGCACGAGGCCCAGAATAACTTGCCGAGTTTAAGCAATGTTAAAAACATTATTGCGGTTGCCTCTGGTAAAGGTGGGGTAGGTAAGAGTACTAGTGCTGTGAATCTAGCATTAGCGCTTGCACAGGAAGGTGCTAGTGTTGGCATCTTGGATGCGGACATTTACGGCCCGAGTGTTGGCATGATGTTAGGCATTGCTGAAGATGCACGCCCAGAAACCTACGAAGATAAAATGTTTGTGCCGATCGAAGCGCATGGTATTCAGTCGATGTCCATGGCTTACCTTGTGACAGATAAAACTCCAGTTGTATGGCGAGGACCAATGGTAAGTGGTGCGCTGATGCAATTATTAACGCAAACACGTTGGAACGATTTAGATTACCTGATCATTGATATGCCACCTGGAACGGGTGACATCCAGTTGACCTTGGCGCAAAAAGTACCCGTGACAGGATCGATTGTCGTAACGACGCCTCAAGATATAGCGTTGTTAGATTGTAAAAAAGGAATCGAAATGTTCCGCAAAGTGAACATTCCAGTCTTTGGCGTTATTGAAAATATGAGTATGCATATTTGCAGTGCGTGTGGTTATCATGAACCATTATTTGGTGAAGGTGGTGGTCGACGCATTGCGGAAGCTTATGACACAACTGTGTTGGGTGAAATGCCTCTGCATCAAACCATTCGTAAACATATGGATGCTGGTGCTCCGACAGTAACAGCAGAACCAGATAGTGAAGTAGCTCTGCTATACAAAGACATTGCGCGAAAAGTTGGTGCCGAAATCTCGAAACAAACGCAAGATGCTAAAGGAAACTTCCCCGAAATTATTGTATCGACCGATTAATAGCTACGAACGACACGTGGTGTTTTCAGCCATGTATCTAAAAACTCGGGAATATCATCAACGCCCAAGGGTTTTTCATAAATAAATCCTTGGGCGTAGTCGCAGCCTAATTGAATAAGTACGTCTTCTTGGCGACGAGACTCTACCCCTTCTGCTAATACTTCTATATTCAAGCTTTTAGCAAGCGTCACGATACTTTGCACCAATGCGCGGTCAGAGCTGTGATTGATGATTTCGTGTACGAATAAACGATCAATTTTGATCTTCGACAAAATATGACTGAACTTTTTGATGTAACCGAGTGATGAGTAGCCTGTCCCAAAGTCGTCAATACTGAAGCTGACACCAAGTTTCAGTAGTTCCTCCAAACCTTGTATTACGTTGTCATCGTAATTAAGAACCAGACGTTCTGTTACTTCTAATTCGACCCACTCAAGACCGCTTTCTTGGGCGAGATCGTTATGAATCCAAGGCATCATCTCACGATGATGGAAGTTCGTTGGGCTGAAGTTTACGGATAAATTGAAGGGTCGATCGAATTTGTCGCGCCAGATTTTGACTTGCTTTGATGCGGTCCTTAATACCCAGCGATCAAGATGGAATATCAATCCAGTTTGTTCAGCAATGGGAATAAAAAGATCGGGTCTCACTTCTCCTAAGTCTTCATCTTCCCAGCGCAATAATGCCTCAAAGCCACTAATCGACATGTCTCTGAGATTAACCAGTGGCTGATAATAAATTTCGAGCTTTTCGTCGCGTAGCGCATTTTGGAGTTTGTTCTTGATCGTGTTTTTGAGCATGACGTCTTGCAACATGCTGGGTTCAAAAAAGGCGAAAGTATTACGTCCTGAGTTTTTGGCGTGATACATCGCGGTATCTGCTTTGCGAATCAATTCTTCTGTTGTTACACCATCATCAGGGAAAAACACTGTACCTAAACTACACCCGAGCTGCAGTTGTGCATTGTTATGCGCAAAGTTTTCACGAAATGAATGAATGATTGATTCCGCAATATCTTCGGCTTCGCGCTTTGTATTGCAGGAGCATGTAGCGATGAATTCATCGCCCCCAAAACGCGCGACGTAGCCATTGTTATTATTGGCAATAAGTTCTTTTAAACGTTTCGCACTTGCTTGAAGAACGCGGTCGCCAACACTGTGGCCTAGACTGTCATTCACTTCTTTGAATCCATCTAAGTCAATAAAGAATAAGGCTAAGCGATTTGCTCCTGTTTGTTTCGAGATTTTTTCCATTTCATTGGTGAGATGTTTTTCGATATGACGTCGATTAGGCAAATGAGTGAGAGCGTCATTACTTGCCTGATATTCCAATTGATTTTCATATGACTCGCGTGCTTGGCGGAATTCAATCGCTTGCTGCTGTGCCTGATTCAATGCCTGAACTAGATCGGTTAATTCATCGTTGATCGGGGAACGATTCAGCTTAATAGGCGTATATTGATTTTGTTTCGTTCGCTCTATATCTCGTGTGGCGGTACTAATTGTGACCAAGTGATCGGTCACAAGTCGACGAACGATGATTTGAAGAAAGCATGCGAATAAGCCGATAAAAATTGCGGCTGCGATGCCTAGCAGTTTAATTCTGTCGACAAACTCGTGGTTTAAATAGGAATTGCTTGCTTGTACTTGAAGGGTGCCTAGGTATTGTTGTTCGTAGTAAAGGACTTGCTCGAGGTCGGCGTCAGTATCTTCAAAATTACCTGAACGTTTTGCAAAACCATTTTCGTCTATTAATTGAACTCCGGTAATTGCTGGAGATCTAGATAAACCATCAAGAAGTGTTTGAACGCCTTCATCGTCGACATTCCATAAGTTGCGTTCTAATTGCGCTTTGATTGCGCCGACGGCTTCTTTACTGCTACTTTGGATTTTTTCGGTATGTATACGGTTTTCGTATTCAATGAGGGTAATGAAGACGGCGAGTGTGAAAATTAAACCGATGGAAATGAAGTACCACGCTAAACGGTCACCTAGCTTTTGAGGGCGTAGTAGTTTGATGCCTTTTTTGTCCATAATATCGCCTTTGGCATGAGCATTGACGTGTCTCGAATACATCCTGTTCCGAATCACTGATTATTGCGCGTTTTTTGAGCAAGTTCCAGTTTTGTGCACGGCGGGAGTCTTTTTTCTCGCATGCTCTCGCTGTATGATTGCTCGCAATTTGAATAGTGGGGAAAACCGATGGCGATTAAGTCTGATAAGTGGATTCGTCGAATGGCTGAGCAAGAGGGCATGATTGAACCTTTTGAGCCGGGACAAGTACGTGAAGGAAATGATGGGCGTATCATTTCTTATGGCACATCTAGCTACGGGTATGATGTACGTTGCTCGAGCGAATTTAAGATCTTTACGAACGTACATTCTGCAACGGTAGATCCGAAGAATTTCGATGAAACGAGCTTTGTTGATATCGATAGCGACGTTTGTATTATCCCTCCGAACTCTTTTGCATTAGCGCGTACCGTGGAATATTTTCGTATTCCAAGAAGCGTGCTGACTGTTTGTCTTGGCAAATCAACGTACGCGCGTTGTGGCATTATCGTAAATGTCACGCCTTTGGAGCCAGAATGGGAAGGGCATGTAACGCTTGAGTTTTCGAACACTACGAATTTGCCTGCAAAAATTTATGCAAACGAAGGCGTTGCACAAATGTTGTTCTTTGAGTCGGACGAAGTGTGTGAGACTAGCTATCGTGATCGCGGTGGTAAGTATCAAGGCCAGACTGGGGTGACCTTGCCGAAAACCTAAGTCAAATGAGAGCTCAGATTCAAAAAAGGGAGTGTAATAACGCTCCCTTTTCGTTTCTAAAGTTTGGTATTAAGCAATCGAGTTATGCTTGCTCGAGCGCCTGATCTATATCGGCGATAATATCGTCAATATGTTCTATCCCTACAGAAATTCGTACTAGATCTTCACTCACTCCTGCCGCAGCTAGTTCTTCTGCATCAAGTTGACGGTGAGTCGTTGAAGCTGGATGACAAGCAAGAGATTTCGCATCGCCAATATTTACGAGGCGAAGAATCATCTGCAAGGCATCGATAAATCGTGTACCGGCTTCTTTGCCTCCTTTGATGCCAAAGCTGAGTATGCCTGAGGCGCGTCCGCCACATAAGGTTTTACAGTTTTCATAGTAAGGACTGGTCGGCAAACCTGCATAGTTAACCCAAGTTACTTTGGGATGGCTTGCAAGATGTTCAGCCACACGCTCGGCATTGTTGCAGTGACGTTCCATACGAAGGCCTAAGGTCTCCAAGCCCTGGAGAATCAAGAAGGCATTATGCGGCGATAATGCGGCACCGGTATTACGAAGAGGAACGACGCGACAGCGGCCAATAAAGGCAGCAGGACCCATTGCCTCGGTATAGACCACACCATGGTATGACGGATCAGGTTCATTAAATAGAGGGAAGCGCTCTTTGTTTGCCGCCCAATCAAAATTCCCTGAGTCAACAATGGCGCCACCGATCGCTAGGCCGTGGCCGCCAATGTATTTTGTTAGAGAGTGAACAACGATATCGGCGCCAAGTTTGAAAGGCTGGCAGATGTAAGGTGTTGCAACGGTATTGTCGACGATAACTGGAATGCCATGACGATGCGCTATCTCAGATAGCTTTTTGATATCAACAATGTTGCCGGCGGGATTTCCAATCGATTCACAGAACAGTGCGCGAGTTTTATCATCAATCAAGGATTCCATTTTCTCGAAATCTCGATGGTCACACATTTTTACTTCTATTCCTTGTTGCGGAAAAGTATGAGCAAACAGATTGTAAGTGCCACCATATAATTGACTCGTGCTCACTATGTTATCTCCAGCACGAGTTAAGCATTGAATAGAGTATGTGATGGCCGACATGCCAGATGAAACCGCCAACGCACCGATGCCACCCTCCATTTCCGCGATTCGTTGCTCTAACACGCCTGTGGTTGGGTTCATGATTCGCGTATAGATATTTCCGGGTACTTTCAGGTCAAACAGATCTGCGCCGTGTTGGGTGTTGTCGAAGGTAAATGATGTGGTTTGATAGATCGGTACAGCAGCAGATTTGGTAGTAGCTTCGGATTCGTAGCCATGATGTAATGCTAGTGATTCTAATTTCATTGTTACTCTCTTTATTCTCTTGATGAAGCGATTTTCAACTTCTTTTTATAATGGCTTTTTATGCAGCATTGCAATAGACATGTGCCGCGTATTGGTAAAGTTTTGTTTAGGAACAAACAACTATGAACCCTAAAAAATTAATGAAATCGGTAAAGGCTTTGTCTGGATGGAGAGAGACGGCTTTTCTATTGGCTCTGGTAGAGCGCTCTTTACCAAATATTCGTTTGTTTTTAGAGAGTACTGATCGTCTCGATGTTGATCCTGAATTTTTTCCTAAGGGCTTTTCCTCTTTACTTGATTCGAGTTGGCAGTCTGGAGTCATGGCGCCCAATGATGAAAGTTTGGTCTTGTGCCTTGATACGGTGGCCGCGCACTTTGTCGAAGATGCAGAAACTGCATTCGGAGCCATTCCTTGCAATCTTGGCTTAAGTCTATGGGAGCTCGCGCTTCTCTCTGCTTTGAATCGAGATAAGAAGAGAGCAGAGGAAGGCAGTCAATTATCTATTACAAGCGTGACAGAGTTTCTCGAATTCTCTGAAGGCGAAGGCTTAGATGAAAATGATTTGATTCGTCTTTTTGAGAAGCATGATTTGATGGCGAGAGAGTTTTCTTTTCAGCAGGAGTTATGCGACATACTGCGCAGCGCCGATAAACTTTCAAAAGATCTGATGATACAAATTCGAACTTTGGCTCATGATAACGGTGTTAGTAATTTGGGTATTAGTCTGGAAGAGGAATAGCCAGTTATGAAAGCGACTTTGTTGGCTTTGATTGTTCTCGTCTTTTCTTGCTCTGTTCTGGCGCGAGAGTCTTATGTTGGTTTGAGCTGGGATGTAAAAAAAGACTCTGACAAGTATGCAAGTGCTTACTTGATAGGGGCGGTTCACATGGCAAATAGCAGCTTTTATCCATTCGACAAGAAGATTCTTGATCGTTTTACAAAGTCAGATGTTCTCTTGGTGGAAGCGGATGAAAGTCGCGTTTCAGAGGCTGATATGAATGCATTGATGTCAAAATATGCTCTATATCCAGAAGGCGTGCATTATCGCGATGAACTTTCTGCACCCTTGGTTGAACGTATTGAAATGATGTTTCGTGCTTTGGGTATCAGTGAGCCTGACGCTTTGTTTGGATCATACCGGCCTGGTTTTCTTGGACTGAGCTTAGCCGCTCTCCAAGCTCAGTCGCTCGGCTATGAAGCGAGTTATGGCATTGACCGTTATTTCCTTGATCGAGCGCAGTATAAAAAACCGGTCGAAGAGTTAGAGGGGCTTGCCTTTCAAATGGAATTGCTTGAACACTTGCCGATAAATGAAGCAGTGTTTGGGCAATCATTACTCGCGATGGCGGACTACCAAGAACAATGGCAAGCGATAGAAGCGGCATGGAAAAACTCGGATGGAGTTGCTCTTTATAACATGGTTATTGCTGAACCAATGCGTGATTTTCCCGAATTGAAACCTTATTTTGAAAAACTGTTTTTTGAGCGAAATCGTACGATGGCCGATAAAATTGTTGCATGTATGCAAACGCGTGTGTGTTTCGTTGTGGTGGGCGCTGGCCACTTAGATGGGCCAGCAGGTGTTGTTGAGTTGTTGCGTGAACGAGGGCTATCGCTTACGCAACTTCAGTAGCTCTGGAGCTAGTGCTTTCATCGTGAATGAAGGTCAGGTCGCGACCGTGTTTCTTAGCTTGGTATAGTGCTTTGTCGGCGCGTTCATATAGCTGCCATTTAGTAAGAACATTTGGACTTGCTTGAGTAATACCAAATGAGGCGCTGATTCGAATTTCCTCTCCATTCCATTGAAGACGTAGTTCTTTGATCCTTTTTCTTAAACGTTCTGCTAACTGAAAGGCTTCGTTAGACTGAGAATTACAGACAATAATGCAGACTTCCTCGCTCCCAATGCGTGCGGCAATCTCACCCGTTCGTAAATTATCAAGTATGAGTTTAGAAACTTCTTTAAGAACCATGTCGCCGGCTTGATGACCCCAAGTATCGTTGACACGTTTGAAATGATCTAAGTCTATTTGAATTAAAGACATTGGTGTGTTGTAGCGTTGATAGCGCTCGAACTCTTGATCGAGCCGAGTTTGGAAATAACGTTTGTTATACAAGCCGGTCAGACCATCGCTTAATGCTAGGTCTGTCATTGTTTGTTCACGTTTTCCAATGATGTAACCAAACCTCGCGAAAACGATTGCACTCATGCATGTAATGTAGCCATACAAAAGAATATCGAACGAGACATTAGAGAAAGGGTTTCGACCTGCTATCCATTGTAAAACAACCCATCCGATTGGGAACATGATTGCTAAGCCGATGCCATAACATGCGCGTAAAGTCGGAAGGGAAAAGTGCCGCATGAGCGTGCTGTTCGCAAATTGAATGGAACGGTTTTGGATTATTGTCATGTTATCGAGCCTCCTTGGCAGGTGCGCTTTATTCTTTTGTGCGCAGATGAATCCTGTATATAGGCGAGATTTTTAGTTCATGCCAATAAATTCTTGCATGAGGGTTTGAGTTTCTATTAAATCTTGAATGCTTGAACAATAAAAAATAAATGATATTTACATGATAAAAAGA
>NZ_LWGF01000658.1:0-4630 GCF_001635355.1 Oleiphilus sp. HI0125 | reverse complement strand
AAGGGTTTGAAGCCTTCACAAAAGCATGGAAAGCCTTCCCCAAAATCATCCAAACTAGGCGTTTTGGATGGGTGATTTTTAATATATTGACGCGCTAAGGCATCAAAAAACTGATCACCAAGTGCTGCCAACACTCTCGGAAAAACCGCACGTAATGACGCAGTGAAATTACCGAGCATGCTGCCATGGTAAATATCAAAATGCTGTGTGGCTGACAGTTTATTTGAATCGCAAATCAAGGCTTCTACGTTTGCGATTTCGCCCTGATAGAGTCCATGAATAAACTTATCTTGTAATGCATTTAACGCATTACTTTCAGGTTTAGGCGACATAATCAGCCCGATCTTTGATGTGATGATTATGCTGTTCCCAATACTGTCTCGCTTTACTTAACTCTTTCAATAACACTGAGTATTCTGGGATGTCTGTATCCCATTCAATCAATGTAGGCACAGAGCCAAAGCGCTTGAGCGCCTCTTCATAAAGCTTCCAAACATCGTCATGTACTGGGGCGCCATGTGTATCAAGTAAATGTGTACCCTGGTCTTCAAACCCTGCTAGGTGTAATTCCTTCACGCGATCTGCCGATAGTCGCGCCAAATAATCTTTAGCATCAAACTGATGATTCTGAGCACTCACGTAGATATTGTTGATATCGCACAGCAACAAACAGTCTGCGCGCTCAAGTACTTCGCACAAGAAATCAACTTCACTCAAATAACTGTCTTTAAACTCAAGATAGCTGGAAACATTCTCGATCAGTATTTGGCGACCTAAGTATTCCTGGACTTGCTCAATACGCTCAGCAATATGTTTTGCCGCAAGCTCTGTATAAGGCATTGGAAAAAGATCATGCCCGTGAAGACCTGATGCGCTCGTCCAACATAAATGATCAGAAACAAGTGCTGGCTGAAAACGATCAACAAGCGCTTTGAGTTTTTTTAGATAATCTTGGTTCAAGGGGTCTAAGGAACCCAAAGATAAACCAATACCATGAAAAGTGATGGGAAAGAGTTCTGCTATTTGCGACAGATATTGAAGAGGTAAACCTCCGTCACCCATATAGTTATCTGTTAGCGCTTCAAACCATTGAGGTTGATTCGGTCCAGAGAGTATGTCTTGATAATGCTGCGAACGTAGACCAAGACCAAGGCCTTCAAGCGAAGAGAAAGGGGAAGCTGAGTTCATTGGTCTTAGTCCAGTACGCTGCAAAATGTTACTTCACTTTACCGCCAACGATTTTTTTACATGTTCCTTCTGGAACATATACCCACTCTTCTGGGTCACCATCAACCGTTGCTTGACCAGCACAGCTATGCTTGCTCGTACCACAGTCATTCATACCTGCTTTGGCAATACCTTGGCATTTCTCAAAACCTGGCTTTCCTGCAACCGCATCAGACGCTGCACCCATTACACCCATTGCTACAAGACCAGCGATGGTTGACTTAGTTAGTGTTGCTACCTTTGACATCTATTATTCCTCTTTTTTTGATTAGATATTTTTGATGACGACTGCGCGCTTCCGTCCCAAAGAAAGACTAGTAGGGGTTTTGGAAGTTCATATTTTTTTTGATTATTTTTAGAAAAACTCTTTTTCTGGCCATATTTCTAAGATTTAAACGCTTGAATTTGAACGCTTCTCTGAACAAAATGCGCGTTCAAGGAGTAGTATCATGACAACATTGTTTTTTGTGCACGGTCTGTGGGCAACGCCAAGAATTTGGGAAAACTACCAAGATTATTTTTCTAATCTTGGTTATCGGGTTATTTGCCCAGCACTGCCTCAGCATTTCTCTAAGAATCAAGCACAACACCCTGCCCAATTGAGCTTACAAAACTATGTTGATCAACTTGAAGAAGACTATCGACTGGTCGCCGAAGAAAGCAATCATATTGTTATCGTCGGTCACGGGGCAGGATGTGTTCTGTCACAACAGCTAGCTATGCGCACTGAGCCTGATGCACTTATTCTTCTTGCTCCAGAAGCGGCTGCAGGGCTAGGTAATGCATTTCCAACCACTCGCGCCCTGAAAGATATTTGTGCTACGCCTTTGTTCTGGCAAAAGGGGGTAAAGCCTAGTTTTAAATCTGCCCGCGAATATTTGTTCAACACAATGACTGAAAAACAAGCGCAAGCTGCTTATTCACAAATGTGTTTTGAATCAGGCTTAGCACTTAAAGAATTGTGGTTTTGGTATCTAGATACGAAGAATCGTTCAGAGATTGAAAGAGAGAAAATCGACTGCCCAATTATGACCTTAGCAGGAGCCAAAGATCGCTATAGTTCAGCGAGAACGGCTCGCCGTATTAGCCGGCATCTCGGTCAAGGACGGCATTTCCACCGTTTGCAAAAGTTTGGGCACATGATCCCGCTTGAAGACACTCACTTTGAGGTCGCGAAACAAATGCATGTTTGGCTATGCTGGCAACTTGGTATGCAAAGCCAAAAAAACAAAGAGGTTTAAGCGAGTTTAAAAACCGCTGTATCGAAGTCCATCCCTTTTAAATGGCTTGCATGAAGCTGACTCATCGTTCCCTTTTCGCAGAACAACAAATAGCGTTTTGCTTTATCTAAGCGCTCAGTTTCACTCATCAGCTCATAGAAAGGAATGTGCAAGACTTCATTGTTGGTCAAGGTAAGCGGAGATTTATTCGCCTCTTCAGGGCCTCGAATATCAATCACCACATCACCAACTTTAGGTAATGTCGTTACATCAACATCCACCACATTTTTCTGCTGATGCATAACCTGGTCAATCTTTCTAACAACCGCATCTTCAATCGCTTGATCTAAAACAGAAAAGTCAAAATTACCTTCTTCTTCCTCTACTTTAGCAAGCTTCGCACAGGTAGTTGGTTTGTCCGAAATCACACCACAGTACTCCGGCATATTCTTTGCGAATTCTTCGGTACCGATTTTTGCAGACAATCGAATGATATCGAGTTTATCCATCGTAATCAGAGGACGCAAAATGACTGTCTCAGATACACGATCAATAACATTCAAATTTGTCACGGTTTGACTAGAAACTTGAGCGACTGATTCGCCTGTCACAAGCGCGGTCACATCCATTTTCTTTGCTATTTCTTGCGCAGCACGAACCATCATTCGTTTAAGCACCACGCCCATATGTGAATGGTTAACGTGCTTGAGAATCTCACCCACAACACCTTCAAATGGCACCGAAATAAAGTGGACTCGATGAGAGCGACCATATTTTTCCCATAAATACAGAGAAACTTGCTTAACACCGATTTCATGCGCGTCACCGCCGAGGTTAAAGAAACAAAAATGCGTTTTTAAACCTCGTTTCATTGTTAAATAACTAGAAACGGTTGAGTCAAAGCCACCAGAAATTAACGAAAGCACTGGCTCTTGCGTGCCAATAGGAAAACCACCTAAGCCTTCATAGCGCTCAGAAACGGTATACAGCGTGTCGTCGCGAACTTCTAACTTTACGGTCATATCAGGCTGCTTAAGAGAAACGCTTTCAGGTTCGCATGAACGAAGCAATGCGCCGCCCAAATAACGTTCTAGCTCACTGGAAGCAAATGAATGTTCTCCTGCACGCTTTACACGAACAACAAAGGTTTTCCCTTTGATTTGCTTCCCGTAAGTGTCGGCACAGATTTGAGCAATATCATCGAAACGGGAATCAATCCCTTCTAGCTCGTAGCTATCAACTTTTAAAACATTGGATATGCCAGGAATGCGCTGCAAAGCGTCAACGACCTTCGCTTCATCATTTTCATACCCAGGTAATAAACGTACTTCAAGCTTATCCCAGAACTCCTGAACCTTAGCCCCTTCAGTTTCTTTCAGTAACACAACTTGAACGTTTTGGCGCAATTGACGCACCAAACGCTTACGAACAGGCTTACTTTTAATGGTAATTTCAGGGAAAAGTTTGACGATAAATTTCATGCTGTCTCTCAAACCAAAATTTCTAGGCGCGGTATTCTATATGAAAACAACGCCAAAGTAGCAGCAATTTACAGTTCTTCACTGTCGTCAACACTATACTTACAGTGAAAGCCGAAAACTTACGTCGAAGGAGAGTGCGTATGAACAACAACGGTATTAATGCTCGCGTCACACCTAAAGGCAATATGGACATATTGTCTCGACACGAAGTGAATCTCCTGCGCAACAAGAAAAACGAACAACTACAAGAGCTGTTTCGTCGTTGCGCACTCGCTGTGTTGAACTGTGGATCCTTAAGTGATGATGGTGAAAGTCTCTTAGAAAAATACAAAGACTTCGAAATTAACGTCATTCAACAACCTCGAGGCATAAAACTCGATATTAAGAACGCGCCTGAAAGCGCCTTCGTTGATGGCTATATGATTCAAGGTATCAATAATCACTTGTTCTCAGTGGTGAGAGACATCATTTACACAGACAGTGTCATGATGAAAAACACGAGCTTGAACCTTAAGTCTTCAGAGCAAGTTACGAACTTTATTTTCCATTTATTACGTAATGCAAACCTGCTTAAAACAAACTGTGAGACAGATATTGTTGTGTGCTGGGGTGGTCACTCAATCAAACGTAACGAATACGAATACACGAAAGAAGTTGGCTATCAGCTTGGTTTACGTGCATTGAATATCTGTACCGGCTGTG